>NZ_CEYAEZ010000020.1:0-39161 GCF_982781345.1 Desulfovulcanus sp. | reverse complement strand
GTTTACTCGTAACTGTGTAAATTACTTTTGAGTCTGTGGCCAAACCCTACTTAAGAGGAGAATTTTTCATAATTTTTCTCAATCCTGATTTCTTTCATGCTGGTGCAAATGCCTGGATCCATCTATAGCTTGCTTGCGGGCAGAGCATAATGGGGTATTTAGGATAAATGAACATTCTTTTTATTGTCGATAGTTATGGCAAATAGTCCCGAATATTTAGCTTTGTCCTCCCGATGCTCTGCTTATCCGCAAGCTTCGCCAAGATGACTTACCCAACCCTTTGCAATGCATTCAAGAAACCAGGATTTCTAAATCTGGTAGTCAAAAAGGGGGTTGGCCACAGACTCTTTTACAAGTGAAAAACATTTTTTAAAAATCTTTGTAGTAGTTGTAAATAATCCAGTAGCATTAACTTGTTTCACTGTGTGTTCACATAGCTCTGCCATCTCTTCATTTATCACTGAGCATAAATTTTTGTGTTATTTTTGCTTTTTTTCTTTAAGTTTCTTCAATTCTTCTTCTCGTAGAGCTCTACGCAAGACCTTACCTACCATGGTTTTGGGTAGTTCGTCTCGAAATTCAATCTGTTTTGGGACCTTATAATTTGCTAGTTTTTGGCGACAAAAAGAAATTACCTCGGCCTTGGTCAGCTTTTCTCCAGGCTGAGGCACAATGAAGGCCTTAACGATTTCTCCGCGAGTCGGGCTTGGGATACCTACTGCAACAGCCTCTTTGATTTTGGGATGTTCGTGCAGGACCTCATCTATCTCTCTGGGATATATATTGTAACCGCCAGAAATGATTAGGTCTTTTTTACGGTCAACAATATAAAAATATCCTTCTTCATCCATATATCCAATATCCCCGGTATATAACCAATTGTTTCGTAGGGCAGTAGCTGTTTCGTCCGGCATGTTCCAGTATCCTTTCATAACTTGAGGACCTCGAATGATTAGTTCACCAATTTTTCCGGGTGGCAAGGTGATAGTGCCTAACTCCATATCTACAATACAGGCATCAGTATCAGGAAAAGGCAGGCCAATAGAACCATATTTCTTTTTGCCACGAAGGGGATTTAAATGCGTAATGGGCGAAGCCTCAGTCAGACCGTATCCTTCGATGATCTCTGCCCCAGTCATTTTTTTAAACCGTTCAATAAGTTCCACTGGAATAGGCGCAGAGCCAGAGATGCAATATTTGATAGAAGAGAGGTTATATTTATGAATATCTTTTTGCTGCATTAAGGCCATGAACACAGATGGAGCCGAGGGGAAAACAGTTGGCTTTATTTTGTTAATGGCCTGGAGTAGCTCGCGAGGCACAAATCGTGGGAATGGTGCCAAGGTGGCTCCAATGGCTGTGGCAAGATTTACACAGACAGTTAAACCATAGATATGAAAATAGGGCAGAACTCCAATGACTGTGTTTTTAGTGTGTTTGATTTCGTGTAAGATAGCCAAGCATTGCTGAATATTGGCAGCTAGATTGAAGTGCGTGAGCATGACCCCTTTTGAAATGCCTGTGGTTCCACCTGTGTATTGCAGAACGGCCAGCTCACGATTCGGATTGGGAATGTATTTGGTAAATATAGGTCCCTTTTGAAAAAGGGTTTTCCATGGCAGAATTTTTTCTTTGTCATATTGAATCGTTGGGGCACTATTTTCTCTCTTGGCCTTGAAATTGTAAAGGACATTTAGAGGAAAGCGTAAGCAGTCTGAAATACGAGTGATAAAGACTTTTTGTAGTTTGAGTTTGGCTGACAGTTTGTTGATTTTGGGCCATAGTAGATCAAGAGTTATTAGAAATTTGGCTTGTGAATCGTTAAAGTGGTGTAATAATTCTTTTTCCATATATAATGGATTGGTCATGACTACCACTCCACCGGCTTTGAGCACGCCCCAATAAGTAATTATACACTGGGGTGTGTTTGGTAGCATGATGGCCACCCTGTCCCCCGGATTAAGGCCGTAAGCGCGAAGATTAGCTGCAACTCTTTCAGTTAATTTTTTCAGTTTGCTATAAGTTATTTTCCAGTTGTTAAAGACAATAGCTGGTCTTTGTGGGTATTTCTGAGCTGAGCGGTCCAAATATTCATAAATGGGCATTTGTTCGTAATGCAGATTATGACTTACTTCTTTATCATAGCTTTTAAGCCAAGGTCTTTTGATTTCATTTTCAATCATATCTACTCCACCTTTTTACATCCTTGCACCCTTGGCCAACCTTGGAAGATTTTAGAAAGTCACAAACTCAAAAGGCCTAATTCCTTCGTTGACCAGAGAATGCTTCGGAGTTATAGATATTTTTTAATGTGATCTGCAATGGGACAAAAAACTATTTTAGACGACCATTCTATAGTTACCTATAGCAGGAGAGTGCTTTTAGGGAATTAAGAGCTTTTAATCAACATGGTTTTTTAGCCTTGCCAGGTTTACTTTTTGAAAAAAGAATTTATTGTTTTCTGACTGTGGAAAATTGAGGAGGTTTCGAATGAACAAAAAGGTGTTTAAGCTGGGGATTGTTTTGCTTTCAATATGTTGGTTTACCCTTTCTTGGGCAGCCCTGCCGGACTTTACTGAACTAGCGGCCAAGGCTGGAAAAGCAGTGGTCAATATAGGGACAGTCAAAGTTGTCAAAAGGCCGGACGTTAGAGATTTTTTTAAAGGATTGCCCAGACAGGGACATCCTTTTGAAGAGTTTTTTGACCAGTTTGAACGATTTTTCGGCAGACAATTCAAGCGACCCCAAAAACAACGTTCTTTGGGTTCCGGGTTCATCATTTCCAAGGATGGATATATAGTTACTAACAATCATGTTATTGATGGGGCGGATGAGATAAAGGTTAAATTTCAGGACGAATATGGCGAGAAGACCTATGATGCGAAGATAATAGGTACGGATCCTGAAACAGATCTCGCCTTGTTAAAGATCGAAGCGGATATTGAATTGCCTACATTGAAATTTGGTGATTCTGATAAAATAAAGGTGGGCCAGTGGGTGGTCGCTATTGGTAATCCTTTTGGGCTGGACCATACTGTCACAGCAGGCATTGTTAGTGCCAAAGGTAGAATAATCGGGGCTGGGCCGTATGACAATTTTATTCAAACCGATGCTTCCATTAATCCGGGAAACAGTGGGGGGCCATTGCTGGACCTTAACGGTGAAGTAATTGGTATCAATACTGCCATTATTGCTTCTGGTCAGGGAATAGGTTTTGCCATCCCGAGCAACCTGGCAAAAAACGTTATTGATCAGTTAAAAAAACATAAGAAAGTTAAAAGAGGATGGCTTGGAGTAAGTATTCAGAACCTGGATGAAAATACAGCTAAAGCTTTAGGGCTTGAAACTCCAAAAGGAGCTTTAGTTGCATCTGTAACACCGGGAGATCCGGCAGATAAGGCCGGGATTAAAGCAGGTGATGTAATTATCGCAGTAGAAGGGCAGGTAGTTGAAAATGCTTCTGATTTGACACGAAGAATCGGTGAACTTTTGCCTGGGGCTAAAATTAAGATAACCATTTGGAGAAAAGGCACAGTTAAAGATTTATATGTTACTTTGGGAGAAAGAAGTATTCATAAATTGGCTAAAAATGGTTCCCCGGAATCCGAGGTAGAAGAAAGTGTGCTTGGTTTGAGTCTCCGTTCAGTAAGGCCGGAAGAGGCCAAGGCCCTTGGTTTGGATAAAGTTCAAGGTCTTCTGGTTACAGGAGTGCAGGATGGCTCCAAGGCTGACTTAAGCGGAGTGCGGGCTGGTGATGTGATTTTGGAGGTCAACGGTCAGGAAGTTAACTCTATACAGGAGTTTAAAAGAATATTTGAAACTGATGCCAAAAAGAAAAAAGTGCTTATGCTCTTGATCAAACGTGATGGGCAGAATTTATTCAGGGTTATTTCCCTGGAGGATTAATATTGAGAGTCTGTGGCAAACCCCATTTTGACTACCTGATTGGAAATCCTGATTTCTTGAAAGCATTGTAAAGGACAGGGTAAGGCATCTTAATAGGGTTTGGCCACAGACTCTTGAAAGGGTGAAGCGGGGAGAGAGAAGCAGAGAAAAGACTCCCCGTTGCTCCCTTTCCTCGTTTCCCAATTACTCCGTTTCATAATGGCAAGGGATTTAATTTGAAATGCAGAAGTATTTGTTCAGGCCGGGGTGTAAAGTTAACCTGTACCTAAATATAGTTTCAAAGCTGGATAATGGTTATCATCAGCTTGAATCTTTGTTCTATCCTCTTGCAAAACCTTTTGATGAGCTGGTAATCGAGGTTACCACTCGGAAAGAGTTCATACTTAAATGTTCTATACCTGAGCTGGAAAATCAAAATATTCTGGAGAAGGCCTACCTTGCATATGGTAAGAAAACCGGTTTCTGGCCGGGTTTAAATGTCTATTTGCGTAAAAAAATTCCTATAGGTGCGGGGTTGGGGGGAGGAAGTTCGGATGCTGCATGTATCCTGAAGTTCTTAAACTCATTGGCCAAAGACAGGTCTCTTTCTGAAGAGGATTTGCTTGCCCTGGGAAGCGAGGTGGGGGCTGATGTCCCCTTTTTCATTCTCAATTCACCGGCTTGGGTAACGGGAATCGGGGATAAGATTCGTTTAGAAAATGTGGATTTGACAGGCTGGCATGCTCTTTTAATCTGTCCCAAAATACATATTTCAACGGCCTGGGCTTATCGCGCCTGGGATGAAAAACAAAAAAAAGATTATCTCTTGACAAGAGAATGGGGGAAGGATAAAAAGGCGACCTTCACAAGGACGTTGGTTCTTTACAATAGTTTTGAGCAGGTCGTGCTTCCTGAGTTCTGGCAGTTATATGATTTAAAATTGACTATACTAAGAAGTGGAGCTAGTGCTGTTGTTTTAAGTGGGTCAGGCTCAAGTATGATAGCCTTCTTTAGGCGAGTAGAACTTCAGGAGCAAGCCAGCCTTATTTTGAGTCAACTTTCCATACCTTTCTATACATATCACTTCTAATGCTGGGGCGTCGCCAAGTGGTAAGGCAACGGGTTTTGGTCCCGTCATTCGAGGGTTCGAATCCTTCCGCCCCAGCCAATTTTTTTAGAGGAAAAGATGCCGAGGCATGGAGAATTAAAAATTATCACTGGGACTGCCAATCCATCGCTTGCAGAGGGGATTTGCGATCATTTGGGAATGAATTTAAGTCCAACCCTCGTGACCACTTTCAGCGATGGGGAGATACGGGTAGAGATTGGGGATAATGTTCGCGGTGATGATGTATTTGTTGTTCAGTCTACATGTGCCCCTGTAAATCATAACCTTATGGAACTTTGTTTGATGCTTGATGCGCTCAAGCGTGCCAGTGTGGGACGGGTGACTGCAGTGGTTCCTTATTATGGTTATGCTCGTCAGGACCGCAAGGTTGTGCCCAGGGTTCCTATTAGCGCAAAACTGGTGGCTGACTTTATCACGGTTGCAGGGGTCAATCGTTTGTTGACTGTTGATCTTCATGCCGGACAGATTCAGGGTTTTTTTAATATTCCAGTCGACAATTTGTTTGCAGCTGAAGTGCTGTTGGATTATATGCGCCAATTTAATGGCGATGTGGTGGTGGTGTCGCCTGATGCAGGGGGGACAGAGCGTGCCAGAGCCTATGCCAAGCGTTTAGGGGCGGAGCTCGCTATAATAGATAAGCGTCGAGATGCGCCTAATAAGGCTGAGGCGATGCGTATTATCGGGGATGTACGAGATAAGACGGCTATAGTTCTTGATGACATGATTGACACTGCCGGGACTATGGTTGCGGCGGGCAAGGTCTTGGCTGAGAATGGGGCCAAGGAAGTATATGCTTGTGCCACGCACCCTGTCTTGTCTGGTCCGGCTGTGGCTAGGTTGGAGCAGTCTGTTTTTAAAGAAATTATTGTTACGGATACTATACCTCTTGTTGAAAAGGCCAGACAGTGTTCAAAGTTTAAAGTGATCTCTGTAGCCAGTCTGCTGGCTAAGGCCATACATAATATCCATACAGAGTCATCTGTCAGCGTGTTGTTTTCGCACTAATTGATTTAAGTCTAGAATTTTCTAGAGTTTAATGTATTGGGGTTTAGAGTTTAAAGTGATTGTAGAGGAAGTGTGAAATTGACTTTTGTCGTTTAAGTAGTAGAATAAAATTTTCAATTAACTTCAAGCTCTAAACTCCAAACTTAAAAGGAGAATAGAAATGTCAGAGATATTTACCCTGCAAGTTGAAACGAGGACAGCAAAGGGCAAGGGAGCAAGTCGTAAGCTTCGCAAACAGGGTTTCGTTCCGGCAGTCTACTATAATGCCAAAGGTGAAAATATTCCTCTTCAGGTACGTTCCACCCCATTTCGTAAAACATGGGAGCAGGCTGGCTCTACACATGTGGTTGAGCTTGAAATTGCTGATGCTGACAAAGTTGAAAAGCGTCCGGCCCTTATTTGGGCAGTGGATAAGCATCCGTTCAAGTCTATACTTATCCATGTTGATTTTTATGGTGTTGATTTAGAAAAAGAGGTCACTCTGCAGGTGCCTGTTCAAGTTGTAGGAAAGGCTAAAGGTGTTGAAGCTGGCGGTATTATTGAAATTTATCGCGATCAACTCGAAGTTACTTGTTTACCTACCAATATACCCGAACATATTGTTATTGATGTCACAGACCTGGATATCAATCAAAATCTACTTGTTAGTGATTTAACTCTTCCGGATGGTGTACAAGCTGTTTTTGAAGAAAATTTTGCTGTAGTAGGAATTGTTGAGCCAACTTCTTCTGACACAGAGGAAGAGGAAGGCGAGGAAGAAGAAGTAGAAGAGTAGTAATTAAGAGTTTAAGAAATCAATTTTAATATAAAAACATAAGCCCCTTTATTGGGGCTTTTATTTTGGGCTATTTTAGATAGTTTTTGAATCATGCGATTTTCTGGACTAATAGTCGGACTAGGTAATCCTGGACGGAAGTATGTAAAAACCAGGCATAATTTTGGCTTTCAGGTTGTTGATTTATTTTTAAGCCAAAAAGAACGATATGGTCCGGGGTTAGTGAAGAAGAAGCTGAAGTCTTTGGACCTGGAGCTTTATGCGTGGGATGACGAAGATAAAAAGCAATCGTGGCTTATTTTAAAGCCTTTGACTTATATGAATAACAGCGGCGTGGCTGTTTCCAAAATAATGCGCAAATTTTTTTTGTCGCCAGATAGGGTTTTGATTCTTCATGATGAGTTGGATTTGCCACTGGGAAGATTAAAATTTAAATTCGGTGGAGGTCTGGCCGGGCACAATGGACTTCGTTCTATTGCGAGATACTTGGGCTCTCAGGAATTTGCCCGGTTGAGACTCGGTATCGGTAGACCTGAGCCTGGGGCCGATATAGCCGATTATGTGTTGTCAGATTTTCATCCTGGTGAGCAAGAGCTTTGGCTCAAGGTTGTTGAGAAAGCAGTGTTAGCCCTGGATATTTATTGTCAACATGGTTTCGAGTATGCTCAACAAACAGTAAATAGTTGGAAAATAAACTAATTTTGGCAGAAGTTAAGAAATTTAAAAGCTGACCATAGACTTATTCTCAGGTTTGAGGTATAACTCACACGCTGCTTGAAATAAGGCAACATAAATTTGCTTTCCCGGAGGAAGAAAGTGTTTTCAGTTGGTGAATTAGTAGTCTATCCCGCCCAAGGCGTCGGAAAAGTTGAAGCTATAGAAGAGCAGGAGATTGGAGGGGTTAAAACTCAATTATATATTGTGCGCATTCTAAGTAAT
The DNA here is from genome assembly GCF_982781345.1 of Desulfovulcanus sp. NCBI lineage: Bacteria > Pseudomonadati > Thermodesulfobacteriota > Desulfovibrionia > Desulfovibrionales > Desulfonauticaceae > Desulfovulcanus > Desulfovulcanus sp. The sequence goes on along the minus strand of NZ_CEYAEZ010000020.1, from coordinate 31,428 downwards.
AACGTAACATTGATGGTTCCTACCGCTAATGCTGAAAATGTAGGTTTAAGGCCAGTATATAACAAGGAAGAAGGTGAGGCTATATTAGAGTTTTTAAAGGATCGTTCAGATTTTACAGGTTATTCGGGTCAGAATTGGAACCGCCGCTACCGTGAATATTCTGAGAAATTAAAGAGTAAAGAACTAAAAGATGTAGCCTATGTCCTTAAAGAGCTTTATCTGATTAGTAAGGATAAAGAGTTATCGTTTGGAGAAAGAAGGCTTTTAGAACAAGCTATGGGGCTTATATCCATGGAGCTTTCTTATGCTCTAGGCGTAACTCAAAGTGAGGCAAAAAGAAAAGTTGAAGAACTTTTTGCTGATATACTTAAAGCAAATGAAGAAGTAAACGAGGTTGATGAAGAATAGCTTTTTTTGTTGACATAATTATAAAATAGTATATATATTTTTATAACTTTATATTCCGCATTGGGTTTCCTATCTATAGTTGCCAACCAAGAATACAAGAATATAGGTAAACACTTAATTCCCTTCTATAGAGATAAGATCTTTTAAACTAATTTAAAATTAATTTTCAATAGGCTTTTATACTTTGATGCTTCTACTATCCTAAGTAGGGTGGGATTAGTACGTCATTAGTTTTAGTTTATTTTTTAATTCTATGGATTATGTTGCGTAAATATTTTTTAAATATCAAGATTAAGCTTTTTGCATATTTTTTATATTTTTTTACCCCTAGTTTTTAGTTTCTACAACTAAGTGCATTCCAATTTTATACAAATCCATTTATTGTTTTCTTACATAGAGAATCAATGATTACGCCAAAAACTAATTTTGCATTTTGGTAAACAGCATTTTGTTGTAACGTATTGAAGCAACATACAATTTTAAATGCCATGCGTCTTGTTTTGGCTGGATTGCAAGGTGTCTGGTTAGTTAAAATTATATTATAAATATTTAAGGAGAAAATTTTTATGAATTTGTCTGAATTGAAGACTAAATCCATGAATGAGTTGATGGAGTTGGCTAGTCAGTTTAAAATTGAGAATCCGAGTGGGTTGCGTAAACAAGAATTAATATTTTCTATTCTTCAGGCCTGTGCGTCTCAAAATGGGACTATATATGGAGAAGGTGTTTTGGAGATTTTGCCTGACGGATTTGGTTTTTTACGTTCACCCATGTATAGCTATATGCCAGGACCAGACGATATATATGTTTCTCCTTCCCAGATAAGAAGATTTGGTTTGCGTACTGGTGACGTTGTCTCTGGTCAGATTAGGCCGCCCAAGGAGGGAGAGCGTTATTTTGCTTTGCTTAGAGTGAATAAAATTGGTTATGCTGACCCGGATGAATCCAAAAATTTGGTTTTATTTGATAACTTAACCCCAATTTATCCTAATGAACGGTATATTATGGAGAATGGCGCTGAAAATTATTCGGCGCGCATTATTGATCTTTTAACTCCTATTGGAAAAGGGCAAAGAGGGTTGATTGTTGCTCCTCCAAGGACAGGAAAAACCATGCTTCTACAGACCATTGCCAATTCTATAAATGCTAACCATCCTGACGCCTTTCTCATAGTGTTGCTCATAGATGAGCGTCCAGAAGAAGTTACAGACATGGAGCGTACAGTCAAAGCCGAAGTTATTAGCTCCACTTTTGATGAACCACCCCAAAGGCATGTCCAGGTGGCGGAGATGGTTTTGGAAAAGGCCAAGCGCTTGGTTGAGCGGAAGATGGATGTGGTTATTTTACTGGACAGCATCACTAGGTTGGGGCGGGCATATAATGCTATAACCCCCTCATCCGGTCGGGTTCTGTCCGGAGGTTTGGACGCCAATGCTCTGCAAAGGCCAAAGAGATTTTTTGGGGCCGCACGAAATATTGAAGAAGGTGGAAGTCTGACCATTATTGCAACAGCCTTAATTGACACGGGTTCGCGCATGGATGAGGTTATATTTGAGGAGTTTAAAGGTACTGGCAATATGGACCTTTACCTGGATCGGCACCTGGCTGATAAGCGGGTTTTTCCTGCAATCGATATAAATCGTTCGGGAACCCGCAAGGAAGACTTGCTCTTACCTAAAGATGTGTTAAACCGCGTGTGGATCCTGCGTAAAGTCCTTTCGCCCATGAATCCCATCAATAGTATGGAGTTCCTTTTGGATAAAATGCGAGGAACAAAAAATAATAAAGAATTTTTGGATATGATGAATAAATAGTAATTTTATTGTATTTCGGTAAACTTTTGGTTAAATTTGAATAATTATTTAAATATTTTTTACTCGAGTCCCGAATATCGGACCCAAAGCTTGGATCTTGGACATTGAATATTAAACATCAAGTCACAAAATACCTGTCTCTTATCCTGATATTTTTCTTTGTTTTTACCCCTTCTGCTTCAAAAGCTTACCTGGGCGAGTTTACCATCAAAGATGAGGCAAAGCTGGGGGAGAAGTTTAAAAAACTGATCCGGACCAGGTTCCAGATTATTGAAGATCCGGAAGTGAAAAATTATGTGCAGAAGATTGTGCAGCGCTTAGAAAGAAACATGCCTCCGCAGCTTTTTCCCATAACAATAGATGTGGTTAACAATAATAATATGAATGCCTTTGCTACTGTAGCTGGGTATATGGTGATTTTTTCCGGTTTAATTTTAGGTATGGAACATGAATCAGAAGTAGCCGCAGTACTGGCTCATGAATTGGCCCATATTTCTCAGCGTCATGTGGCCAAAAATATAGAACGCTCTCAGCTAATCGGTTTAGGAACTCTGCTTGGGGTCTTGGCAGGGGTGTTTATCGGTTCTAAAGCTGGGGGGGATGCTCTGGTAGTAGGTTCACTTGCAGGAGCAAAATCTGCCTTTTTAAAGTATTCTCGTGATGATGAGCGTGAAGCTGACCAGGTTGGTTTAAATTTTCTCATGGCCGCAGGGTTTAATCCGCAAGGAATGGTATCTGCCTTTGAAAAGATTCGTAAAAAGAAATGGCTTTCGGGCGGTGGTAATATTCCATCCTATTTAAGCACTCATCCCGGTATAGAGGAAAGAATCGGTTATTTGCAGGGAAGAATAAACAGGCTCAAAAAGAAGGTTGACTTACCTGCCTACAGTGACAAAGAGTTTTATCGGGTTCAAACTTTGCTTCGGGCCAGATACACTGACCCTGCATCGGCTCTTAAATTTTTTCAGGAAAAAGCACTTGATGAGTGCCTGTGCGGCCTTGGCCAAGCAATTGCTTTAAGTCGGCTGAATAGAATCAAGGAGGCAGAAACAGTTTTTGCCAAGGTCTTAAAATGTGGTTCAAAGGATCCTCTTTTTTTAAGGGAAGGGGGAAGATTTTATTATGCCTACGGACAATTGGAGCAGGCAGCATTATACCTGCAAAAGGCTATTTTGTTGAACCCTAAGGATTTAATGGCCATTTTTTTTTATGCTCGAGTGTTGGCAGAAAAGGGCGATTTTGACACAGCCAGCATCTATTTACGGAAAGTTTTAAAGTATATCCCGGAAGATGCTGAAGTACATGAACATTTGGCTCGGGTTTTGGGTCAGAAAGGGGACAGGTTTGCTGCCCATTTGCATCTTGCCTATGCCAATTTATACAAGAATAATAAAAGACAAACCCGTTTCCATCAAAAAAAGATTAAGTCCCTTGCCAGAACTGAGGCTCAGAAGAAAAAGGTGAAAGATTTTGAAAAGGCTTACAAAGAGCGGGCTGAGTTCTGGTGATCATAGAAAATCTGTAAAGATATCTTCTGGCGGATTCGTTGCCTGGCAGGGTTGGGTTTGCTCTTACATCTTTGTTTAAGCCTGTTCACCTTTTGAGTCTGTGGCCGAACCTTTATCTCAACTCAATTTCCATGATTTATTCTAGTCTTGGTTTCTTTCATGCTGGTACAAAGACTTGGACCCATCTAAATTTTGTTTGCGGACAGAGCATAATGGGGTATTTTGGGTAAACAAATATTCTTTTATTATCTATAGTTATGGTCAATATCGCAAAATATTCAGCCCACTCATCCCGATGCTCTGTTTTTCCGCGGTTACCCAAGCCGTTTGTAATGCATTTCAGAAACCAGGACTTTTCAATCAGCGCTTGAAATAGGATTTGGCCACAGGCTCTTTAATCTGTTTAGGAATAACTATGCTCAGTATCCGGGAACTCTCCGTTTTCCACTTCCTCTCGGAAACGTGTTATAGCCTCACGAATTGTCCCCCCTAGTTGGGCATATTGTTTGACAAATTTGGGCTTGAAGCGGTCGTTGAGTCCAAGGAGGTCATGGATAACCAGGACTTGGCCGTCGCAATGAGGGCCCGCACCTATGCCTATGGTTGGAATAGATACGCTGGATGTAATTTGAGCAGCCAAGTCTGTTGGGATAGCCTCCAGAACAAGACTAAAGCACCCGGCTTCTTCCAGTGCCTTAGCGTCCTGGATTAGCGCTTCAGCCTGATTTACATCCTTGCCCTGAACCTTAAATCCACCTAATTGCCTGATACTTTGAGGGGTTAATCCAATATGTCCTTGAACTGGTATACCTGCCTCGACAATAGACCTAATTTGGGTGATTACTTTTCTTCCTCCTTCGAGTTTAACCGCGTGGGCTCGACCTTTTTTTAGAAAAAGACCGGCATTACGAACTGCTTCTTCTACGCTGGTCTGATAAGACATAAATGGCATGTCGGCAATAACCAGAGCTCGTTTAGCTGCCCTGCTTACTGCTCGAGTATGGTGCAACATCTCCTCCATGCCGATGCTTAGGGTATCTTCATGACCTAAAACCACCATAGCCAGAGAGTCGCCAACCAGAATCATATCTACACCACTCTGGTCCACATAATAGGATGTGTTGAAATCATAAGCTGTGAGCATGGTCAATTTACGTTGTCCTTTGGCCTTAATGATGTCCAGGATAGTTACCTTATCCTTCATATTATACTCCTTCATATTGAGTTCGTTGTTTATTAGGAAATATTTAGCATTCTAAAATCATTTTATCCTTTATTGTCCAGTAGCTTCCGACAATCTCAACGAACTTGATATACCTATCACACGGCGGATGAAAATTCAAAGTGGAGTTTTGTATTCTTTTTCAGGAAATACTTTTACAATTTTTGTAAAGTAATATTTTGTCAATTTTGTAATTTTTTTTAAACTAAAAATAAGTAAAGAAAATAACCACATACCAATATTTTTGTTGTGGCTAGTCTGTTGGTTTTAGGTAAATCTGCTTAAATTTCACAATGTTATATTATCATTTTGTTGTTTAGCCATAGAGGGTGTCATGAGTGGAAGCAGAACAATGGTTTGTTGGTATTAATGACAAAAATGTTAAAAGTGTCTTTCTTTTTTTACAATTTCGTTTCTTTGTTCTTCGTGGGAGGTCTTGTTTTTTGATAACATCTTGATTTTTAAAATTATTTACAATTGGCACGTCGGTTGCTAATTTTGTAAAAATTTTTTTGTAGGGAGGATAAAATGAACGGAGCTGATACTGCGTTTGTTCTAATTTCAGCAGCACTTGTTATGTTTATGACCCCTGGTTTGGCTCTTTTTTACGGAGGCATGACCAGATCCAAGAATGTTCTGGGGACAATCATGCAAAGTTTTATTTGCCTGGGGGTTATCACCATTGTATGGATTTTATGGGGGTATTCTCTTTCTTTTGGTAAGGATATTGGTGGGCTCATTGGTGGCTTGGATTTTATCGGATTAAAAGGCGTGGGCGTGGAACCAAGCCCAGAATATGCCTCAACAATTCCTCACCTGGCCTTTATGATTTTTCAGGGTATGTTTGCCATTATTACTCCGGCTTTGATTACTGGTGCCTTTGCCGAGAGGATGAAATTTAGCGCGTTTCTTTTGTTTACAATATTGTGGTCAACACTTGTCTACAGCCCTTTATGTCATTGGGTTTGGGGAGGAGGCTGGATGGGAGCCATGGGAGCACTGGATTTTGCCGGTGGCGCAGTAGTACACATGAGCTCCGGAAGTGCAGCCCTGGCAGCTGCTTTAATAATTGGGCCCAGACGTGGGTTTGGGAGCAGATCTTTTCTCCCTCATAATTTGCCTATGACGCTTACTGGTGCGGCTATACTCTGGTTTGGTTGGTTTGGGTTTAATGCAGGTAGTGCCTTGGCGATAAATGGGCTTGCTGCCAATGCTTTTGTCACTACCCATATTGCTGCGGCTGCCGCTGCGGTTAGTTGGACACTTATTGAATGGATGCACCATGGCAAACCAACCACACTTGGTCTTGCCAGTGGTGCAGTTGCTGGACTCGTCGCTATTACCCCGGCAGCAGGGTTTGTAGGTCCTCTTTCAGCTTTGGTTATTGGGTTTGCAGGTGGTATAATCTGTTTTTACGGCGTACTCTTAAAATCCAAGTTTGGTTATGATGATTCTTTAGATGTGGTTGGCATTCATGGTTTGGGTGGTGTTTGGGGAGCCTTGGCAACAGGCCTCTTTGCCAGCAAGATGATTAATCCGGATGGTGCTAATGGACTATTTTTTGGCAATCCATCCCAGCTGTGGATTCAGTTTGTTTCGGTTGTTGCAACCTGTGCCTTTTCATTTATCGTTAGTTTTATTCTTCTTAAAGTCGTTGATGCCACCGTTGGATTGCGGGTCGATGAAGAAAATGAAGAGCGGGGTTTAGATGTTAGTGAACATAGTGAAAGTGGCTATCAGCTATAAGAGAACAATACTGTAGAGGTAGGCGCAGGTTTAAAATCTGCACCTGCCTGTAATATTAAAAATTTCAGGAGTGACTATGAAAAAGGTAGAGATCATCACCAGGCCGTTTAAACTTGACGAAGTCAAGGAAAGTTTGACCAAACTTGGGATAAAAGGAATGACTGTAACTGAAGTCAAAGGTTTTGGCCGGCAGAGGGGGCACAAAGAAGTATATAGAGGGGCTGAGTACCAGGTGGATTTTTTGCCCAAGGTCAAAATTGAGGTTGTTATAGAAGAGAGTCTTGTCGCTGATGTCTTGCGCAGCGTTCAGGATGCCGCGCGCACAGGCAAGATCGGAGACGGCAAGATTTTTGTCCTTCCTGTAGACGATGTTGTGCGCATCCGTACCGGAGAGAGTGGAGCCCAGGCCATTTAGGATAAAAAGAGGGTTGGAGAAGGTAAGAAGATGGGAAGAGAAGATGTGTAATGCCATAACACGGCTTGTTAGGTTCAGGGATGAAATTGATCATCCTATGTTGAACAAAATAGGAGGAAAGGGTTTTGTACATAAATATGCACAGGCTGTTGATGACTATTTTCAGGACAGGCTTGCAGAGATTTATACATCAACTTCCCAACTTCCCAGCTTCTTAACTTCCTCCTTTGCTCTTGTGGCAGTGGGCGGATATGGACGATCAGAACTCTGTCCGGAGTCGGATATTGATGTTTTAATTTTGTTTGCGGAAGATATACCGGTTGAGGCCGAAGACCTGGCTCGTGATTTGTTTCATCCTCTCTGGGATGCGGGTCTTGACCTTGGGCATGGGGTTCGTTCTGTAAAAGAATGTTTGGCCTTGTCCAGGAAAAACCTGGATGTTTTCACCTCGCTTTTGGATATGCGTTTTTTAGCAGGGGAGAAGGAGATTTTTTCTCAACTTCATACCCTTGTTCAAAACGAGCTTGTTCCGGAATTAAAGTCTAGATTTACCGAATGGCTGAAAGAAAAGTATGAGCAAAGAAGAAAGCAGCTTGGTGATGCCAGTGCCATGATTGAACCGCATCTTAAGGAAGGCTTGGGCGGACTGCGAGATTATCACTATATACTTTGGCTCGCTCGAGTTCATTTTGCTTTGAGAGAACTTGATGAACTGGCCAAACATGGTCTTTTATCTCATCCTGAATACGAGGCCCTACAGACACACCTAGACTTTCTTTTTTTGGTTCGTTCTCACCTGCACCTTTTAACAGGCAGAAGGACTGATCTTCTCCACTTTGAACTTCAGCCAGACCTGGCCATTAAACTAGGTTTTAAAGACCAGAGAGGCAAGTTTGGCGTGGAGAGCTTTTTGTCCAGACTGCACCGCGAGATGACGAGTCTCAAGGTGTTGTGCCGTTTGTTTTTGCATACCTATTTTTCAGCAAAGACAGAGCTGTTTTCGTATTCAGATGGGCACCTCGCCTTATCTCAAGAACTTAAGTTTGATGGCCGAAAATTGTCCTTTTTCTCTCCGGAGGCAATTTTAAGCAATAACTTGCTGATATTGGAAATTTTTAAGCAAAGTGCTTTGCTTGGGGCGCCGCTGTCCTGGGAAACCAGACGACTTATTGGTCAGCTTGTGCCCATGATTATGAATAGCCTCCAGTCCCATGTCCTTGCCGGACAAAGATTCCTCGATATCTTATTGTCACAGAAGGCGGACTTTGCCCTGGAACAGATGCTAGAAACAGGTTTCCTCGGGTCGTTTATTCCCGAGTTTGGTCTGGTCGAGGACCAGGTACAATTTGATGCTTACCATACTTATCCTGTTGGCCAACATAGCGTTAAAACTGTTTCTTTTTTGTGTAATTATGCTCGGAACGATGAAGATTTCTTAAGTGAATATTTAAGCGATTACGTTGCTGACCCAGCACTTCGCCTGGCAGCTCTTTTACACGATATTGGAAAGGGGCAAAAAAATCATGCCCGGGTAGGTGCAAAGCTTGCCCGCAAAATTTTAGCCCGCTTGCGTATTAATGAAACAGTTATCGCGCAAACAGCCTTTCTCATTGAACATCATTTGTTGTTAATTAAGACTGCTACCCGACAGGACCTTGAAGATGAATCCGTGATTATTAATCTGGCGAGTCAAATTGGTTCGGTTCACAGGCTAGCATTACTCACCTTGCTTTCTTATGCTGATTCAAAGGCCACCGGGCCCAAGGCTTGGAATCCCTGGGTCGAAGCCTTGCTTAAAGAGGTCTTTTTTAAGGTCAGGAAAATTCTGGAGCAGGGAAGTCTGGCCAGCCCACACGCTGCACATAAAATGGCCACTACAAGGGACCGTTTGCGTAGCTTGGCAAAAAATGATTTTGATTTTGAACAGTTAGAGGAACTCCTGGATGCTTTACCTTCGCGTTACTTACTCCATTTTTCACCAGAAACAATACACGCCCATCTGTTATTGATTAAAAGGTTATTTCAAGAAGGAAAAGCTAACTCTTTCAAAGGTGGCTGCAAGGGGGTTATCCTTGACGCTCACGAAAATCCCCAAGCCCGGTGCTGGGAACTGACTGTAGTTAGCTATGATGAGCCAGGTCTTTTTATGAATATAGCCGGAGTGTTGGCCCTTAATAATATTAATATCTTATCTGCAGACTTAAATGTTTTTAAAAACGATATAGTTGTGGATGTTTTCCGGGTCTCGAACCCGCCTGATCCTTTATTTGCAGGTGAATTTTGGGACAAAGTGGCCCATGACTTGAAGCGAGTCATGACCGGCAGATTGTCCTTGGATTATCGTCTTTCATTGAAGAAGCAAAAATCTGATTACTTGCAACGGGTGGAAATTCCAGAATACAAGCCCGAGGTGATAATTGATAACAATAGTTCTGATTTTTACACCGTGATCGAAGTCATTGCCAACGATCGGGTTGGGCTTCTGTACGATATAGGCGCGACCCTTTTAAATCTTCGTCTGGATATTGTCTTTGCAAAGCTTGCCACCCATAAGGACCAGGTCGCAGATATTTTTTATGTCTTAAATGTTGAGCGGGAGAAGATTTTGGACCCTGAACAGGAACAGGAAATCAGGATGGCCCTGATGCAACGACTAACTAGTTGAATTGTAACCGGCTACAAAGCCCACCAGTCCTGTGTGCCTGCTTGCTACCCTGTTGATTGGATACGTTGAGTTTACCTTGTAAAGAATCATATACAAAATTCAAATTTTTTCCCGGTAGCGTGAAGCCGTTAGCTGGGCTCTGGAACGTCATTCTGAGGGAGTATAAGCGACCGAAGAATCTCTAACGTAGTAAACGGGATTCTTCGCTTCGCTCAGAATGACGTACTCAAAACATCTACCGGATGCACTCTTTTCGATGTAGGGTGTAAGCTTTTTATTTCCTCAATTTTCCTCTTGGCGAAGCTTGCGGATAAGCAAAGCATCGGCGTGACAAAGCTAACTATCTGGTATTATTTACCATAAATATCGACAATAAAAAGAATATTCACTTCACCTACTCACTTACTCAACCACTCGTCTACTTACCTACTCAACCAAAATGCAGCTTTCGGATGCACCCATTCATTAATGGCTTAGCGCTTGGAGATTCTTTGCAACAACTTTTTGGCTTCAGTAAAGTTTGGATCAAGCTCCAAGGCCTTGCTTAAAAATTTCTGGGCTTCTTGAAAGTCATTTACCTTAAAATATACTTTGCCGATGTTAAAGGCGATATTGGGGCTTTCATTTAGAATTTCCGGGATATTTTCTAAAGCCTTCTTAAAGTATTCCAAAGCCTTATAATATTTTTTACCTTGGGCATAAGCCATGCCTATATTATAAAGGAGTCCTCCATCCATAGGGGTTATTTCCAGGCCTTTTTTATAGTACTCAATAGCCTCCTCCCACCTGTTTTGCTGGCGTAAAGCAACGCCCATTTCATTGAACATCCATAAGTCCTTGCGTGATAAATTATTCCCTTTTGTATTAATCGCCTTGGCAATATACTGACTGCTTAGGTCTGGGCGTTGGTTTTTGAGTTTTTGAGCTATCTCCATCATGGCAGAACAAAGCATGTTTGTAGCCTGTTTCTGTACCTGTTTTATTGCCTGGTCAAAGTATTTTTTGCCTTCTTCTTCCTGGTTTAATTGAATATGAGTATGACCTATCTCAATCTTGCGGTGGTGATTCAAGGATGAGAGCCGATCCAATTTTTTTAGAGATTCAAGTTTCTTCTCCAGTTCATTGGTCTGATCATATAGTTCCACAAGCTTTTTTAATGGTTCCAGATATAACTTGTTCTTTTTACTTGCCAGGTTGTAATAGTATTCGGCCTCGCGGAAATTGTTTTTTGCTCGGCTTATATCGCCTTTTAGGATGAGAGCAATAGCACTGTCAGGTTTTTGTTTGAGGAACTCCTCCGTTATTTTTTCGGCTTCTGATAATTTACCCATCTGGATTAGAGCCTTACATTCGTCTACTTTTTTCGACCAATTATTATCTGGAGTTAAAGTCAGAGCAAGCTTCTGAATTAAAGAATTGACAGATATAGGCTTGACAATAACATTGTCTGCTCCCATTTCATAAATTTGGATAATGTACTCACGCTCAACCTCCACAGTCAAACAGATTATTTTGCAACGATTTTTAAAAATATTTTTTAAAGTGTTTAATTGTAAAATATTGCTTTGTCCTTGAATATATGCTTCTATAAAAAAAATAATTTTATTATACCTAGCCAAAAGATTTTTGGCCTCATCAATTGATTTGCGCAAGTTAGGTGAACGGAAGATAGTCCGATTGTCCAACCCAAGAAATTTAAAAGTAGCTATGATCGTTTTAAAAATCAGATGGTCTTCGGAGACGATCATAAGACAGCCTTTCTCTTCATGGATAAAATGACGAACTATCTTATTGTATTTATTTTGCTTCATTTTTTTCTCCTCTATCCATCCTTAAACTTAATTTTTATTTTTAACTTGAATTTTGAGATAAATAATGGCAAGAATAGAAAAAAATTATATTTCGATTAAAATTTGTTTAATAATTTTTTCAACATTTAGCAGGTGTTCAGGTTAATTATTAGTTGGAGGTCTATCTATCAAAAAAATATCCCATTGAAAATAAAGTAAATTTAAAGTTATTTCATTGTTTGTCAAATGTCACAGCAAGATTTTTATCATCTGGTAGGGAGTGTTTATCAACTCTGACAGAAAATATAGACTTTAAGTCTGTAGAAGTTAAGGAAGCAGTAAAGAAATGATGCTTGGTTGTTGATTTTATCAACTCAAAGTAATTTATATTATCCTTTGGCTTTTGTACATGATACGCACCAGAAACTAGTTGGGTATCTGGTCATAATTTTCTATTTGAAACATGAATTAGGATAAAGTTTAATACGACAAGATCGGCTTAAGTTTAAATTTAAGAATGAAAACTCAAAAGAGGAAATTATGAGACAATTTTTTTGCACGATATTTTTTCTCTGTGCAACTTTCTGGTTGAATATATCAGTTCATGCACGTGATATTTACCTTGGAATGTCCGGGGCTTTTACCGGTCCGACAAGAAGTTTGGGTATTGAGCTTTATCGTGGTTCAAAAGCCTACTTTGATTTTATTAATGATCTTGGTGGGATAAACGGAAATAAAATCTATATTAAAACCTATGATGACGGTTATAATCCTGATCCTACACTCATAAATACTATTAACCTGGTGGAAAAGGACAAAGTTTTTTTACTTTTTGATTATGTAGGTACGCCCACAACTACCAGGATTTTACCTTTGTTGCAAAAATATTCTTCAAAACATATTTATCTTTTTTGTCCCTTTACCGGCGCCAACCCCATGCGCCAACCACCTTACAACAAGTTTGTATATAATTTGCGGGCGTCCTATAATCAAGAGGTAACTGCTTTAGTGGATAACTTTGTCGCTTTAGGCATAAAAAAAATCGGTGTCTTTTACCAGATTGATGCCTATGGACGGGGAGGATGGCAGGGGATACGAAAAGCCTTGCACAAATATGGTCTTGAAGTAGAGGCGGAAGCTACTTATTTACGTGGTGCAAAGTTTACTGACTCCTTTGTTGAGCAGGTAAACATTTTTCTTGAAAAGGGTGTTGAGGCCGTTATTTGTATCTCGGCTTATGCCGCAGCCGCAGGATTTATTCGTGACGCACGGGATCTTGGACTCGATGTACCCATAGCCAACATATCTTTTGTAGATGCCGAGTCTCAAAGCGAGCTTTTGTTTGACCTGGAGCAAAAAACAGGAAAAAATTATACTCAAAAGTTAGTTAATTCTCAGGTAGTTCCGTTTTATACGGGGAAGAATCTTCCCGCACTAAAAGAATATAAAATGTGTATGGAAAAATATCGTCCAACCATACCTGAAGAGTTTGATGATGGTGGCTATAACTGCAAAAAATTTGGGGCAGTCAGCTTTGAAGGCTTCTTAAATGCCAAACTTGTGGTCAAATTACTACAGGCTTTGGGTAGTGAACCGGTGCGTGCAGAAATTCCAGAGGCCATGTCTAGATTAAACATGATTGATTTAGGGATAGATAGCATTGTTTTTTATACTTATTACTTTCAACAGCCAATAGATAAAGTATATTTTATTACTTTTCAGAATGGGCAAATAAAGCCCCTTAAATCATTTAAGGAGCTTCTGAAATGATCATCTCTAAGTTGTTTAAAAAAGCCCTAGTCTATATTTTAGTCATATTTGTAATCATGGTTACTTTGTCTTCGTTATTCTCCGCCTATATCTTACGTAAAAACCTTATTTGTGAGTACATTACCAAGGCTAATGCCTTTGCTAACTCAATTTCTATGTCTTTGCCAGATGTTTTTTTAAAGGACGATATGGCACTTATTCAATCAATTATCGATCAATATCTCCAGGTAGAAGGGGTTGGATATGTATTTGTTCATGATGAGAAGGGTAAGATTATGGCTCATACCTTTGTGCCCAATATTCCAGAAGAATTTATAAAGCACCTACAAGAGGCACCTTTTTACTTTAACTCAACAGAGGGAGAATATAGAATCGTCACTATAAAAGATAAAAAGCATATTGATATACGTAAACCTGTATTAATGGGTAAGGCTGGAATTATCCACATTGGAATGGAAATGGACGTTATAAATAAGAAAATTATGTCATCCTTGGTTAAAATTCAGACTTTCAACTTGGTTATTTTTATTCTTAGTGTTGGTTTTATGTATATACTTATAGAACGCATATCCAATCCTCTGGTTAAACTGACAGATTATGCGCATAGTTTAAGGCGCAGAAAATTTGATGTCCCTCTGACTGTAGATTCTGATGACGAGATTGGTGAGTTGGCTCGGACCATGCAGAGTATGGCTAGAGAATTGGCTAGTTTTGTTGGTGGATTACAACGCGCGGTCAAAAATGCTACAGAAGAATTGCAACAAGTTGTTTTATATATGAATGCTATTGTGGAGAATATTGCTGATGGACTCGCTGTAATAGATGAATCTGGAAAAATTTTCCATTATAATTCATCGTTTAAAGAGATGTTTAATATTAATAATGAACATTTAATTGAGCAAGATATAAAAGAAATTATAGGCGTAGATTTGACAGAAAATTATGATTTTAATGATTCAAGTGAAGTAAAACGTCAAGAGTTTAATTATATATCAGAAGGCAAATTTAAATATATTGAAGCTTGCATCTCATCGGTGGATTTGGAATGCGGAAGAAATTTTATTATAATTTTTAGAGATATAACAAAAAGAAGAGAAACTGAAAACAAGTTGAATAAACTATACCATGAAATGGAGATAAAAGTCAGACAAAGGACTAAAGAGTTGGAAGAAACCAATGAAATATTAAAAGAAGAGATAAAAATCAGACATGAATATGAAAATATGCTTCAAGAGGAGAAAGAATTATTCAGTGTAACTCTAAGGAGTATTGGAGATGGTGTGGTAACAACTGATAAAGACTGTAAAATTGTCTTTTTAAATCGTGTTGCCGAGCAACTTTTACAGATAAATCAAGATGACATAAAGGGAAAAGATTTTGCTGATGTTGTCAAAATTAAAGATTATAATAAAGACTTTTGTCCGCTTAAGGAAGCTTTAGAGTATGGTCGGATATTGGAACGTAAGCAAGAAGTCCTGGTGAACGCAAGGGGAGAAGAACTAAACATTGCTTTCAAAGTTGCACCCATTTATGACCGCCAGAGTCAAGTCCAGGGTGCAGTCATGGTTTTTCAGGACATTTCTGAGCTTATGCGTCTGGAAGAAGAGAGGATGCGCAAAGAAAAGCTAGAGTCTATCGGCCTTTTAGCTGGTGGAATTGCCCACGATTTTAACAATAAATTAACAGCCATTTTAAACAATATTTTGATGGTCAAAATTGACTTGGACACCGAGAGCAAGAATTTCAAACGACTCGAAGATGCGTACAAAGCAACCCTACGGGCCCAGCAACTTACCCAGCAACTTTTAACCTTTTCCAAAGGGGGGGCGCCCATAAAAGAGACCACATCTGTTGACCAGTTGATTCAGGATGTAATCAACTTTACTCTTGCCGGTTCAAATATTGGTCGAGAAATAGATTTAGATCCCTTTCTTTGGCCGGCGGAGATTGACCCGGGGCAGATTTCACAAGTCTTGGAAAATTTGGTTATTAACGCTATGCAGGCCATGCCTGAGGGAGGGATACTAAGAGTTCGAGCAGAAAATTTTGTGCTTCAAGACAAAACACTTCCGCTTCCACCCGGTAAGTATATACGCATTAGTGTTAAAGATACCGGTTCTGGCATTGACCCTGAATACATGGATAAAATTTTTGATCCTTACTTTACGACCAAAGAAAAGGGAAGCGGACTTGGCCTTGCCAGTGCTTATTCCATTATTAATAATCATGATGGGTTTATTGATGTAATTTCTGAGCCAGGTAAGGGCACGGAGTTTATTATCTATCTTCCGGCCAGCGATGAGCAGTCGAAAGCAATAACAAGGCAGAAAACTGAATCTCATCTCACAAAAGGCCATGGTAGGATTCTGGTTATGGATGATGAGCAGGAAATTCTGGATGTTATGGCCGATGCTCTTGAATTTTTAGGTTATGATGTTGATCTATCAAAGGATGGCCGTGAAATGCTGGAAAAATATAAACAGGCCATGTATAGAGGACAGAGTTATGACGTGGTAATTATGGATTTAACTGTTCCCGGAGGTATGGGTGGAAAAGAGGCTGTGAGTGAGCTTTTAAAGATTGATCCTAAGGCCAAGGCCATTGCTTCCAGTGGTTATTCCCAGGATCAGGTCATGGCCAAGTACAAGGAGTACGGTTTTGTGGGAGTTCTGGCTAAACCCTACACCATTGATGATGTGGCCCAGGTGATAAGTAAAATTTTAGGCATTGCCTGATTACATATTTCTTAAGCCAAAGTCATCCGCACGTCAGCCACGATAGCCCTTTCATTATTAACCAAAACAGGATTGAATTCTGCTTCAAAAATTTCCGGAAAGTCCATGGACAATTGGGACATGGTCAGAAGGATGTTTTCTAGCACCTGGAAGTTTATGGCTGGTTCTCCGCGAAAACCTTTGAGCAGCATGTAGGACTTGACTTCCCGAATCATGTTCCGGGCATCTTCCCTGGTCAAGGGGGCCAGGCGAAACGAAATATCTTTTAAGACTTCAACATAGATACCACCCAAACCGAACATGATTAGCGGACCAAACTGCTCGTCCCGCTTAAACCCGACAATTATTTCTTTACATCCTTTCGGAGCCATTTCCTGAACTAAACAACCTAAAATGTATGCGTCTCGCCTCAGTCGTTGTGCCCTGGCAGTGATCTCTAAAAAAGCATTGCGTACTTCTTTCTCATCTTTTAGCTCAACTTTAACTCCTCCCACATCGGTTTTATGTGAGATGTCCGGGGAAGCAATTTTTAAAACTACGGGAAAACCAATTTGAGCAGCAAATTGACAAGCTTCATCACTTGAACGAGCAAGTAAGGTTTTTGGAATTGGTAGATTATATGATTTGAGAATTTCCTGTGCTTGAAACTCTACAATTTCATTTTGTCCCAAGTCTCTTGCCTTTTGGATGACCTTTTCTGCTTGGGCTTTATTTCTGGGCAACTCAACAGGGAGAGGGCAGGGATGTGTTTTCCACCGATAGTGCTTGTACATAGCCTCGATGCTTTTTATTGCTGGCTCAGGAAAGGCATAGCAGGGCACGCCACCATCTTGGAGAATTTTTTGGCCGACGGACACTCGATTTTTGCCCATAAAGCATGCAAAGATAGGCTTGTTTGCTTTATGAGCGATGTAAACAATACCTTTGCTGATTTCTTCGATCTCATCTGCAGCCTTTGAGGTGGGGCTAAGCAAAACCAGAATAGAATGGATATTTGGGTCTTCGACTAGTGTCTTGAGGGTCCTGATATACCTCTTGGCGCCTGCGTCTCCGATAATATCAATTGGATTATATAAAGATGCATAGGGAGGGAGAAACTCTTGCATTTTTTTTACAGTGGAAGGAGAGATAGAGGCCATGTGTAAAGATGACTTTTCACAGGCATCAGCTGCCATAATTCCAGGGCCACCAGAGTTGGTCAGGATGGCTAGATTGGCGCCTTGCGGCAGGGGCTGATTAGAAAAAGCCTGGGCCAGATTGAACAAGGTTTCAACATCGTGGGCCCTGATAATTCCGCTTTTTTGAAACGCTGCACTATAAGCTTGATCAGAACCGGCAATGGCTCCGGTGTGTGAAGAGGCTGCCTTTGCCCCGGCAGCTGTTGTTCCGGATTTGATAATTATAATTGGTTTTTTAAAGCTTACGTTTTGGGCTAGCTTGATAAATTTTGAACCGTCGCAGACATTTTCTATATAACCCAGAATGACCCTGGTCTGATCATCCTGGCCTAGATAGGCAATCATGTCTGCCTCATCTAAAACAGCTTTGTTACCTAAACTGATGAATTTGGAAAAACCTATGTTTTCCCCAAAAGCCCAGTCCAGAATAGCCACGCATAAGGCACCTGACTGAGAAAAAAAGGCAATGTTTCCCTGTTTAGGCTGACCTGCTGCAAAAGACGCATTGACGAGTCCATGTGGGTTGATCATGCCCAAACAGTTAGGACCAAGTAGGGCTATATTATACTTGCGAGCAAGTTGAATTAACTTTTCTTCCAGATAGTATCCTTCTCTTCCAACTTCTTTAAACCCTGCGGTTATGACGATGGCAGCATTAGTTTTTATACGTCCCAGCTCTTCTATAGCTGAAATGACAAATTCTCTGGGAATACAAATTACAGCCAGGTCGAGTCCTTTAGGCAGGTCTTTGATATTTTTAGTTACCTTTAAGCCCAGGATTTCGTCAGCCTTTGGATTAACAGGGAAAATTTTTCCTTTAAATCCAGCTTCCAACATGTTTTGAGTAATGGAGTAACCGATTTTGCCAGGGGTGTTGGAAGCACCGACAATAGCTACTTGCCTGGGGTTAAAAAGGGGGTGTAAAAAATTTTCATTCATTTTGGGCTAAATTTATAGTTTTAGGTTTAATTTTTGAAAATCAAACTAGCGCATTCATGTCATCAATGCAACTTACATGAGAGCTTTAGAAAAAAGAGCCTTAATGAAGGCGCTTCGTTATGAATGACGGGTGTTGAATATGGTTTTATGCCAAAAAAAAATCCCGGCGCTGACCGGGATTTTTTTGGTAAATGATAAGTCTTTGACTTAGCCTGCGAAGGCTTTTTCAAAGTTAGGCACTACTTGTTTCTTACGGCTCATAACTCCTTCCAGCCATACAGAGTTGCCTTCCGGAGCTTTGCCAAAGGCCTTTTCTACCACGGAAACGTCATCAGATACAATAAGCATCTCAGAACCTTCTTTCATAATGTCTGTAAGCAGCAAGAAGACTGAGTGACGGCCACCTTCTTCTTTGGCCTTTTTCATTTCTTCGTAAAGGGCATCTTTGACTGGTTCTAAAATGGATAAATCAACGACTTCCAATTGACCGATTCCGACCTTGTTGCCACTCATATCAAAGTCTTTATAGTCTCTGAACAGCAGGTCTTTAGCAGGTGTACCTTCTACAGCAGATTTGACCTTGAACATTTCCATGCCTAGCCCCATAAGATCGTCTACGCCAGCGATTTTAGCCAAAGCTTCGGCAGCTTCCTTATCCTTGTCTGTACAGGTGGCGGACTTGAAGATGACTGTGTCACTTAAAATGGCGCAGAGCATGATGCCGGCGATATTTTTGGGTATTTCAACACCAAAAAAATCATACATAGATTTAATAACTGTACATGTGCAACCAACAGGCCAGATCCAGCACTCTAAGGGGTTGGGAGTAGTCACATCGCCTAATTTATGGTGGTCAATTATGCCCAGAATTTCAG
Organism: Desulfovulcanus sp.; assembly: GCF_982781345.1. Taxonomy (NCBI): domain Bacteria; kingdom Pseudomonadati; phylum Thermodesulfobacteriota; class Desulfovibrionia; order Desulfovibrionales; family Desulfonauticaceae; genus Desulfovulcanus; species Desulfovulcanus sp. The sequence continues at coordinate 12,363 of NZ_CEYAEZ010000020.1, read as the reverse complement.
CTTTTCCTAGATCATCCAGGCTTTGAGCCAGATCAGAATGGTCAACTAAGATTACCTGTTTGCCTTCACCGGAAGAAATGATTTCCGGAGCATCAAGACCGAACTTATCCAAAACAAATTTAGATTCAGGATTGAGTTCGCCCTGAGCAGCAGCAACTGCCTCTACTCCTAATTTGCTTTTTAAATCAGCGACAGCAATGGCAGCGCAGATAGAATCGCTATCCGGATTTTTGTGACCAAAAACATACACAGCCATGATTTACCTCCTAAAATTATATTAATTTTTTCCCTTAACAAGCATTGATTGTGCAAAATAGCACAAGTTTAAATGTCTGCCAAGTTAAAAATAAAAGATTTTCTTGAAAAAGGCCCCCTAATCTATTAATTTTTTGACATTTTTTGTCTCGGTAATCTTTGCTTGTGCAAAATAGCACAAGTTTGCATCCCTGCCAAGTCAAAAATAAGAGAATTTCTCGAAAAGTAGTCGAGGGTCAGATTTGGGCTAGTAGAGTCTGTGAGCAAACCCTATTTAAGAGGACAATTTTTCATAATTTTTTTCAATCCTGATTTCTAATCTGGTAGTCAAAATGGGGGTTGGCCACAGAGTCATACTAGTTTGGTAAATAATTTTTTGTGCGTGCATATCTATTCAGATCAGAGCTAAAAATATGGGATTGCTTGCTTGGAAATAGATTAAGGGGGGATTTATGATTGGAGATAGACCAGTGAACTCTATAGAGCCTGTGGGCAAACCCTATTTTAACTGCTGGTTGAAAGTCTTGGTTTCTGAAATGCATTACAAATGGCTTGGGTAACCCAATCTTAGTGATGCTTGCGGAAGAACAGAACATCGGGATGAATGGGCTAAATAGTTTGTATACTGACCATAACTATCGATAATAAAAGACTATTTGTTTACCCGAAGTATCCCATTATGCTCTGTCCGCAAGCAAGCTTTAGATGGGTCCAAGTCTTTGTACCAGCATGAAAGAAGCCAAGACTGAAATAAACCATGGAAAATGAGTTGATAAAAAGGTTAGGTCACAGGTTCTATAGTTGCAGGAGCATGGCATGCCATGCCCCTTTTCGACCAGCGTTTCTCGTCAGGCTTGTTTTTTAAAAAACAAATAGGGCTTATACTCTATTCAACTCATATCTCTTCCTTTTGTCACACTATCTTGCATACTATACAATTCTTTGCCCGGAACAATACGCACTCCATGTTCCTGGAAAATTTTAATGGCCTCATCAGTGCGGTCAAAACGGAAGATCAGAACAGCATTTTTGCCGTTTTGTTGCACAAAGGCATACATGTATTCGACATTGACCCCGTTTTCACTGAGTAGGGACAAAATTTTATGCAATCCACCCGGCTTATCTTCTACTTCTACTGCTACTACATTAGTCCGCCCAACTGTAAAACCGTCATCTTTCAGAGCTTTTTTGGCCTTTTCGTAGTCACTGACAATAAGGCGTAGGATACCGAAATCCGAGGTATCAGCCAGTGATAGGGCACGGATATTTATTCCTGCCTCAGCCAAAGTTTTGGTCACATCAGTCAATCTTCCTTCTCTATTTTCTAAGAAAACAGAGAGTTGCTCCACTTTCATTTTTTAACCCTCCATATAAGTTAATAGCTGATAAAAATTTAGTGTGAACATGAGTGAAAGAGAAAAGGCCAAGTGCTTTAGTCATATATTTAGCCTGTTTTAGTTCACTCTTCGCTTTTTTTTCTTCGGTCAATAAGACGTTTGGCTTTGCCCTCGGAGCGCGAAATTGTTTGCGGCTCAACCAATTTGATTCTGGCAGTGACACCAAGAAATTCTTTTATATTAGACTGGATTTTCTTTTCCAGCCTTTGCAGGTGCTTGATTTCATCAGAAAAGAGCTTTTCATCCACTTCCACTTGGATTTCGAGAGTATCCATGGTTCCTTCCCGATCTATTATCAATTGATAATGAGGAGCCAGTCCTTCGGTTTCTAATAAGATACTTTCAATTTGAGATGGAAAGACATTCACCCCGCGGATGATGAGCATATCATCACTACGTCCTTTTATCCTTTCAATTCTATAATGAGTTCGACCGCATTTGCAAGGAATAGGATTGATGCGGGTGATATCTCTGGTACGATAACGGATTAACGGTTGGGCCTCTTTTGTCAGGGTAGTTATAACCAATTCACCTATTTCACCCAGGGGCAGATTTTCTCCGGTTTCCGGATCGATAATTTCAGCAATAAAGTGGTCCTCCCATATATGCAAACCATCCTGAGCCGTATGACATTCAATGGCTACCCCTGGTCCCATTATTTCTGATAACCCATAAATATCAATGGCTTTTATGCCAAATTTGTTTTGTATTTCATTACGCATTTCTTCGGTCCAGGGTTCCGCCCCAAATATACCGATTCTGAGTTTTAAATCGCGGACATCAATGCCATTAGCAATGGCAGTCTCGTAAAGATAAAGGCTGTAGGATGGTGTACAGCAAAGCACTGTGGAACCAAAGTCGCGCATGAGCATGACTTGCCTTTTAGTTCCACCTCCGGAGATAGGGATAATTGTTGCCCCTAATACTTCTGCACCATAGTGGGCTCCCAGGCCACCGGTAAACAAGCCATAGCCATAGGCATTGTGGACAGTATCCGCTCTGGTCACCCCGGCAGCGACAAAGGACCTGGCCATTAAGTTGGCCCAATTATTTACATCGCGCTGTGTATATCCAACGACAGTAGCCTTGCCGGTAGTGCCTGAAGAAGCATGGACCCGAACCACATTTTCTTTGGGCACGGCAAAGAGACCAAAAGGATAGTTGTTTCGCAGATCCTGTTTTTCAGTGAAAGGAAGATATTTTAAATCGGATAGACTTTTAATATGCTCGGGTTTAATATTTAACTCAGAAAATTTTTGCCGATAAAAGGGAACATTATAATAAACTTTTTCCACAAGATACCGCAAACGTTTTAGCTGTAACTGCTCCAACTCATCCCGGGGTAGAGTTTCATTTTGAACGTCATAGATCATTTTTGCTCTCCTTTTCTTCGTTTTCTTGTTGATTTTCCTGCAAAAATTTTGTTTTTGCAGTAGTTTACGTTGTGATTAAAAAAAGTTATGTTCGGTGACAATTAGTCGCTGATGATTTTTTTGCCTGCAGATATGTCAAAACAACTCAAAATTCAATATACAAATTTATAAGAGCACGGTCTCATTCATTCAGTTCTATACGGAGATTGTGTAAAAAAATAAAGTAAAAACAGATAGTTATATTCAAGTAAGGAGGGTGTTGTCTTGTGAAGATAACAGGTCTTGAAAGGTTTTTCACCCAAGCCCGTTAAGGGTGATGTGTAAAATTTTAGATTTTGGATTATTTTAGAAGGACATTTGTTAATTTTTTGCTTGCTTAATCTGAGCGTTGAATTTTGAACTTATTTTAACTAGATGGGATTTATTGGCTCAGTAAACTTAGAAAACACAACAAACTCAAAAGTACGTAAATGAAAAAATTAATTATTGAAGGCGGCTTGCCTTTAAAGGGGAGAATAAGAATAAGCGGGTCAAAGAACGCGGCTTTACCCATTTTGCTGGCCTCAATTATGGTTGAGGATGGGGTGGAATTGAGTAATGTACCCAACTTAAGGGATATTAATACAACTATTAAGCTCTTGTCCCTGCTCGGATGTACTGTTGAACAAGAGCAGGAGCGGGTTAAGATAAAACCTCAAAAATTGCTTCCAGAAGCCCCTTATGACTTGGTGCGGACAATGCGGGCCTCAGTCCTTTGCTTGGGGCCACTATTGGGCATTTTGGGACAGGCAAAAGTTGCCCTTCCCGGAGGTTGTGCCATCGGAGCCAGACCGGTTGATTTGCACTTGCGCGCCTTGGAGCAAATGGGAGCAGAGTTTGAGCTGGAATCCGGCTACATCATTGGCCGGTGCCAGAAATTAAGAGGTGCACATATCCACTTTGATTTTCCAACTGTAGGAGGAACAGAAAACCTACTTATGGCCGCCTGTCTGGCTGAAGGGGAGACAATATTGGAAAATGCAGCCAGAGAACCAGAGGTGGTTGATCTGGCCAATTTTTTAAACAAATGCGGGGCCAAAATATCTGGACATGGAACAAGTATAATCAGAATTCAGGGAGTATCCAGGCTGTCTAGCTGCAAATACAGGATCATGCCTGATCGTATTGAAGCTGGTACCTATATGGTTGCAGCAGCTATAACCGATGGAGAGCTTTTCCTGGAGGAATGTCCATTTAATGAATTGGATGCAGTAGTCTATAAATTGAGAGAAATGGGGGTTTGGATTCAGGAAGGCAAAAGTGGAGTACTGGTCCGTAGGTTCGCTCCTTTAAGCGGTGCAGATATTGTTACCCTTCCTTTTCCTGGTTTTCCTACGGATATGCAGGCTCAGATTATGGCTTTAATGAGTATTGCCGAAGGGTCTAGCATGGTCAAAGAAACCATTTTTGAAAACCGGTTTATGCATGTTCTGGAATTGGTCAGGCTGGGTGCTAAAATAAAATTAAGTGGACAAAGTGCTATTGTCCGCGGAGTTAAGGAGTTAATTGGCGCCCCAGTCATGGCTTCGGATCTGCGCGCCAGTGCCTGCCTGGTCTTGGCCGGGCTGGTAGCCAAAGGACGGACAGAAGTGCACAGGATATACCATCTGGACAGAGGATACGAAAAAATGGAGGAAAAACTTTCCTTAGTTGGGGCGCGTATTTGGAGAGAAGAAGCTTAAAAAGTTTATCGTGAAATATCTCATTTCTTTGTAAGGGTCGCCCTACCAGAATGTTAGCTTTTTTGTAGTTGTTCGATATTTTTCATTTTGTCCTTGACAACAATAATCATCCTTGGATTATTGGCATTTTAATCGTACTGGAAAAGTTGGATCCCCAAAGGCTTGCCTAGATAATTTTGCGTTACGAATTATTTTCTGACACATTATTAGGCTAAAATATATATTTATTTTTTCGATTTTTTGGGTAAAAATTTATAGAATAAACCTTTAACCAGTTTTTAAAATTATAATTGGAGGAGCATCCGTATGAGTTTGAAAATTAAGCACAAATTTTTACTGGTAATGTTGGTTATTTTTTCCATACCACTTTTTATGTTTGTCGCCACCTCTTTTATCAACTCCAAACAAAAAAGTGACGGACTGGTGATCAATTTGGCCGGAAGGCAGAGGATGCTAACTCAGAAGATGAGTAAAGAGATTTTGCATATTGTTTACAATATGAAAGAAGCAGGACGTGTGGATGAATCTCTTGTAAGGTCTCTCAAAAATACTATTGAGCTTTTTGATATTACTTTGACTAGTCTAATCGAGTCTGGACCTGCTCCGGTCACCTTGGATCCTAATGGAGAGAAAAGGATGCTCCCCTCGGCTAAAGAGCCTGTAGCCAGTCAGCTAAAACAAGTTAAACAATTATGGATGCCGTTTAAAAAAGAGTTGCAGAAGGCCTTAAAGACATCTGATCCAAAGGCTGTTCAATATATTTTAAAAAATAATATTCCCTTGTTAAAAGCCATGAACCAGGCGGTAGGTTTGATGCAGGATCAGGCAGAGAAAAAAGTAAAGCTTTTGTTTTATGTTGAAGTCCTAGGAGTATGTTTGGGCATTTTAATAATACTCTTTACTTGGATCTGGATTAATAAGTCTATTTCAGGGCCTATTACTATGGTAGTTGAGTTCGCACAAAAGATGGCCAATGGAGACTTTACCCAGAATCTAACCATCAAGCAAAGAGATGAATTAGGCGACTTGGCCGAAGCCTTGAATGAAATGGCTAAAAATTTACGCAATATATTTAATAACGTCTTTCAAGGGGTGCAGACTCTTACCTCTTCTTCTACTGACCTTTCTTCTATATCCACCATGCTTTCTTCTGCAGCCGGGCAGACTTCTGAGAAAGCACAAATGGTGGCTGCTGCAGCAGAAGAGTTAAGTGCAAATATGTCTACTTTAGCTACCTCTATGGAGCATGCCTCAAATAATATAACCACTGTGGCCACGGGTACAGAGGAAATGAGTCTAACAATAGATCAGATAGCCCAAAATACAGATAGGGCCAGAGAAATCACCACGAAGGCCGTGGAGCAAGCCCAGACAACATCTAGCAACGTGGGAGAGTTGGGTAAAGCAGCTCAAAAAATCGGAGAAGTTATCGACACTATCAATATGATTTCTAACCAGACCAATCTGTTGGCTCTTAATGCGACCATAGAGGCGGCACGGGCAGGCGAGGCAGGTAAAGGATTTGCTGTAGTGGCTAACGAAATTAAAGACTTGGCCAGACAGACCTCTGAGGCGACTGAAGATATAAATCAGAGAATTCATGCTATTCAGGAGTCAACCAATAATGCAGTGGACGACATTGAACAGATTTTAATGGTAATCAATGAAGTAAACGAGATAGTCTCGACCATAGCCGCAGCTGTCCAGGAACAAACCACCACGACCAAAGACATGGCTGAAAATATCAGTCAGGCAGCAACAGGTATCCAAGAAATTAATGAAAACGTGGCACAGAGTTCGTCTGTTTCCGGTGAGATCGCAAGGGATATATCTGACGTGTATAGCCGGGCCGAGGAAATAGATAATAGTAGTAGTCAGCTCAAGAACAGTTCTGAAAAGTTGCTTGATTTGGCAGAAAATTTACGGTCCTTGATTGAGAAATTTAAAATATAAATTAGACCAGCCAAGATTTTCTATGTCTCTTTTGTAAAAAATTACTTCCTAAGTTGAGTGATTTTTTATTTGGCTTTGTATTAAACACAATGGAATAAAAGTACATTTTGAGCCAGCGATTTTAACCCAATGGGAGAGATTGCCACGGGCAGCTTCGCTGCCCTCGCAATGACAATCTCGCCCCTGGTCATTGCGAGCGAAAAAAAGTGGAGCGAAGCAATCTCAAAGTTTATAATGCAAAAAATCGCTCAACTTAGGTGGTTTTTAGTTCATTAGATTTTGATTAGATAAGAGGGGCTTTTATAATGAGAAGAAAAGCGAAACTTTTTTTCATAAGCTTGGTTGTACTTGCTTTGCCTGCTGTTACCTGTTTTGCCGAAAATAATTCTTATGTAGGTTCGGCCAAATGTGGGGAATGCCACGAAGATGAATATAATAAATTTACTACTTATTCTAAAAAATCCAAGTCCTGGCAAAGTATAGAGATCATGGCCTCAGACTTAACTTCTGAAGAAATTGAAGGATGTTATCAATGTCATACAACCGGGCACGGCCAGCCAGGAGGATTTGTCAATATAGAACAAACCCCTCATCTTGCTGATGTAGGTTGTGAGACCTGTCATGGCCCGGGCAAGGCCCATGTAGAGGCTGATGGTGACCCGGAACTTATCAAAAGGGATTTAACAGAGAAGGACTGTACTCGCTGTCATAATCAAGAACGGGTACAGACATTTGATTTCCGGCCTTTGATTTGTGCAGGGGCACATTAATATCAATGATAAAACGAAGATGAGAAGTTAAGAAAGTTAAATAAAGTTGAACAGTTAACTTTGAACTTGAATAATAAAAAAGGGACTATGATGTTTGGCTTCATAAGGCAACGCCTCAATATAAAAATTTTACTCTTGATTAGTATGATGTCTCTGCTGGTATTTTCCGCATTGATAACTTTTATAACATATCGACAAAAGGCTGCTTTAATAAATCAAATTAGCTTGTCCTGTACCCAAGAAGCTGAATTAATGAAGCTGGCCATTGAAAAACCTATGGTTGTCGGTGATGATAAAGGTACCAAACATGAATTTAAAACACTTGCTCAAAAAGACAAGAAAACTTCTATTTATTTAACCAACTATAAAGGTAACATAACTTACAGTACAAACCCTGATGCAGTGCGCAAAGATTTTATTTCCCTTTACCCCCAAAAGGATATCACCGCTCTAGTTGCCTCTGGATTAAAAGAAATTAAGCAATCTAGCCTTATGACACGAGTTAAGAATCAAGACTATTTCATTAAAACTATAACTATTAAAAACGAGCCAAGCTGTTATCATTGTCATGGAACGACTCAACCTATTCTAGGTGAGATGATTGTTATGCAAGATATAACTGATACCATGACCAATATTCAAAACCAACTATATAAAATCGTACTCATTTCTCTGGCGGGCCTTTTTCTTTTAATAGCGGTTATCTGGTTTTTTATTAAAAAAGTGGTTGTCAATCCAATCACTAACGTTGCAGACGCTCTAAAAGAGATAGCTCAAGGTGAGGGAGACCTCACAGCACGTATTGAAGTTCACAGTCAGGATGAGATAGGAAGATTAGCTCAGTACTTTAATGGTTTTGTGGAGAATCTCCAAACAATGATTAAAGATATTGTCGGCAACACTCGGACTTTAAATTCCTCATCTACAAATTTGTCTCAACTTTCTGTACAGATTTCTTCTGAAACTGAAAATATGTTAAATAAATCAAATATGGTAGCTGCTGCCTCTGAAGAAGTAAGCTCGAATATGAATTCTGTAGCTGCAGCCATGGAGCAAGCTTCTACAAATATAAGTTTGATTGCTACCGCTGCTCAACAGATGTCCGAAGCTATTAATGAGGTTGCGGAGCAGACAGATAAAACCCGGACAATTACCTCCCAGGCAGTTTTGCAAGTTGAAAGTGCATCCGGGAAAATAGAAGAGTTGGGCAGGGCGGCACAGGAAATTACTACTATCACCGATACCATCACGGCCATTTCTGAGCAAACTAATCTCCTGGCTCTAAACGCCACTATTGAGGCTGCACGTGCGGGAGATGCCGGTAAAGGATTCGCTGTTGTCGCCAATGAGATCAAAGAGTTGGCAAAACAGACAGCTGCCTCCAGTGAAGAGATTAAAAACAAGATTGAGGGCATTCAGGCTTCAACTAAAGGAACTGTTTCTGAAGTTGCTGAAATTTCACAAGTTATTAAAGAGGTGAACGAGGTTGTTTCGTCCATTGTAGAAGCTTTAGATAAACAGGCTGTGACTACTAATGAGATAGCCTCTAATGTTTCCGAAGCCTCTTTGGGTGTTCAAGAAGTAACGGAAAATGTAGCCAAAAGTTCTGTAGCTTCTTCAGAAATCTCCAATGAGATAACCGAAGTGAATCAAGCAACGAATAAGTTGTCTGATATGAGTGCACAGGTAAATTTAAGCGCTAAAGAGCTTCTAAACTTAGCTAGAAAGTTAGATGAGCTTGTAGGAAGATTTAAGATATAGCCAATAGGGAGAAGCAGTATGCTCACAAAAGTAAAATTTACGACTAAGCTGTTTGTTGGCGTATTGTTGATGTTTCTGGTGGCACTACTCTGTGTTAGTCTGATTAATTTATATCAAGTTAAAAACAATTTTTTCAGGATGGGTGCATCGTCTCTTAAGTCTATTTCTCAGGCGGTTTATAATACGCTAAAAATGCAAAACGATCTGACTCAGGAAAAGTTAAAAACAGATTTGGCTTTAATGGACAAAGATTTAAGTCTGTTGGGAGATGTTTATCTGGATAAAAGCCGGATGATAAGCATGACTATTGTCAATCAGGTGACCAAGCAAAAGGAAGATGTTTTTATCCCGACGTTGAAAATAGGTCAGATGGTCATGAATGATAACTTTGAAGTTGTGGACAAAATAAAACAGCTTGTGGGTGGTACAGCAACTATTTTTCAAGTTTTGCCCGGAAAACTTTTACGTGTTTCAACCAATGTGAGAAAGTTAGATGGTTCAAGGGCTGTGGGCACTTATATCCCTTCAGATAGTCCAGTTTATAAAACTGTTATGAGCGGAGAGACTTTTTATGGTCGTGCATATGTAGTAAATGATTGGTACCTTACGGCCTATAAACCTCTTCGTGATAATACTGGCCAGATCGTTGCTGTTATTTACGTGGGCCGAAAAATTTTAACCCCTCAGCTAAGGTCTTTTTTTCTTGATACAACCGCAAGTTGTGAAGGCACAGTTTATGCCTACAATTCCAAGGGCACGATTCTTATCCATCCCGATACAAAATTGCAGGGAAAAAATATCTTTTCACTTTCTTTTGGCAATGCCTTTTCCAAAAACAAAAACGGTTTAATCGAGTATGAGGATAATGGACTGAAAAAAGTCAGTTTTATTCGTTATTATAAGCCATGGGATTGGTACTTAGGTGTGGAACTGACTCGGTCTCAAATGCTTCAGGGACTTGGTAAAAAAATAGTTCTTAGCAACATTATTGTTTTCTTGGGAGCATTAGGAATCGGCTCACTCTTATTATGGTTCATCATGCGCACTATCATTAAGCCTTTAAACATTTTGGCAAAACAAAGTGAGCAGATAGCTCAGGGCGATTTTCAGGTTCAATTTTCCTATGAGGCAAATGACGCTATTGGCAATCTTACCCGTTCTTTTAAAGTAATGATTGAAAATTTTAAGGCCATGCTCAAGGAGATTGCAGATGGCGTTGGTTCGTTATCTGCCTCTTCCTCGGAACTAACTTTAATTGCTGAGGAAATAAACAAAAATGCAGAGCAGACATCCTCCAGGGTTAATCTTGCGGCAACCGCTGCTGAGGAGATGAGCGTCAATATGAATTCTGTTGCCGCGGCTATGGAACAGGCTTCAACCAACATAAATACTGTGGCCACAGCATCTGAAGAGATTAGTTCAACCATTTCTGATATAGCCCAGAAAACTTCCAAAGCCCAAAATGTGGCCAACAGTGCGGTGGCCAAAGCTTCAGAGGCTTCGGAGCGAGTGAATGAGCTTGGTCAGGCAGCCAGTGAGATTGACAAGGTTACAGAAACCATTACGGCTATTGCAGCTCAGACCAACTTGTTAGCCCTAAACGCTACCATTGAGGCGGCCAGAGCAGGTGAGGCCGGAAAAGGATTCGCTGTAGTGGCTAATGAGATCAAAGAGCTTGCCCAGCAGACAGCCAAAGCTACTGAGGAAATTAAACTTAAGATACTTAGTATCCAGCAAGCTACTGGTATGACTGTTCAGGAGATTGAGGATATAAGCGCAGTAATTAAAGATATTGACGAGATCATAACGAGCATTGCTGCAGCAGTTGAAGATCAATCTGTTATGACTAAAGAAATTGCCAATAATATTGGCGAAGCAGCGGTAGGCATCTCCGAAGTGACTGAAAATGTAGCAGAAAGCTCATCAACAGCCGAAACCATTGCCCGGGATATTGCTGAGATAAATAATACAACCTCAGCCATGATCAGTTCTAGCAGCAATGTTCTTTCATTTAGTCAAAATCTTTTAGCTCTAGCTGACAGATTAAATCAGTTGGTCAAACAATATCAGTCAGCTAGAGGTGAAGAATTAGAGTGCGAACTACTGAAAAAATGTGGCTTTTTTAAAAAATACGCAGGCTCCAATGAGATTTTGCTCAAAGGTTTTATTAATACATATTGCAAAGGGACAAAAATGGATGAGTGCGAGCGTAAAAAATACCGCAAAAAACATGGAACTCCTCCTCCTGACGATATGATGCCCAATGGAAAGATGAGAAATGAATAGCTAGTTAGAAGAAAGAGGGGCAGTTCGCGAACTGCCCCTACAACCGCCAGCCCGTTTACCCTTTTCACTCTCCAAGCCTTCCCTTATGAGTCTGAGGCCAACCCTTACTTAAGGGGACAATTTTTCATAATTTTTTTCAATCCTGATTTCTTTCAAGCTGGTGCAAATGCCTGGACCCAGCTAAGGCTTGCTTGCGGGCAGAGCATAATGGTCCACTTGGGATAAATGAACATCTTTTTATTGTCGATAGTTATGGCAAATAGTCCCAAATATTTAGCTTTGTCACCCCGATGCTCTGCTTGTCCGCAAGCTTTGCCAAGATGGCTTACCCAGCCCTTTGCAATGCTTTCAAGAAACCAGGATTTCTAATCTGGTAGTAAAAATGGGGTTTGGCCACAGACTCTTCTAACCTCTGCGCAACATCATATTTCATTATTCCATTTTTAGAGCTTTCTCTTACCTGGTTCGTCTCTTTTTTGCAAAAAAGTTGATAAAATTATTTTAAACTATGTTTATCTTTTTTAAGAAAAAAAATAAATATGTATCGATAAAGTGTTACAAAGAATGAAATAATATTAAAAAATACATTATTATCAGCTTCCCCAATAGATTGAAAGGGTAGTTATTGAAGAAAGCGATTAGTAATTTTTATTTATGCATTTTTTCTATTTATATTATCTATTTGAATAAAAAAAAATGATTTGACTTTTCAGGCGCTAAAGATGTTTACGCAATGAAAGATAAAATGATCAAGCCGGTTACAATTTGGTAATTCCATTCTTTTTTGTTAATTTAAGGAGGTAAAGATGGCCAAGGTAGGAGTGTATGTATGTCATTGCGGCACGAA
>NZ_CEYAEZ010000019.1:0-39365 GCF_982781345.1 Desulfovulcanus sp. | reverse complement strand
TAGAACGCTCAACTCTTGGTTCAGGAACAATAGATAAAATCTTTAATATTTTATTGCTCATGATAGACCTCCTCAAAAATTTTGGAAGTCTTAACCTATTTTTTGCTCGAAAAAAGCCTAAAATTTCACAAAGCTATCATATTTTTCCTAAAAATTAAACAATAACTTTTTTGATGCGTTTGCCCTGGCGTAAATTGTAAATCGAATTGACATAAAATGAGCTAAGGAATAGCAAGGGTTAATTCCTAATTATTAAGGAAGTCCTCAATTTGGTTCTCTATTCAGTGATGATCTTGTAAAAAGTCAAAATATGCTATTTTGCTAAAATTGTTAGATACTTAACTTGTTAAAATAGTTTAACATTCAACATAAAATATTCAACAATACCTGCAAAAATTTAGTTTTTGCAGGTATGTCATATTATGAAGCATTTTAAATCTCTTTGTATTCACGGCCATTTTTATCAACCTCCACGCTTTGATCCCTGGTTGGAAGAGGTCTTGCCGGAAGGCAGTGCTGCGCCATTTGCTAACTGGAATGAGCGGATTGCCAGGGAGTGCTATGAGCCTCTGGCCTTTGCTCGCAGGTTGAGTCACGATGGCAAGATTTTTAATATTATAAATTGTTATGAATGGATTAGTTTTAATGTGGGGCCAACTCTTCTCACCTGGATTGAAGATAAAGTTCCTCAAGTCTACGCTCGAGTAATCGAAGGCGATAAGAAAAGTGTGCAAAAGCTTGGTTTTGGTAATGCACTGGCCCAGTCTTATCATCATATAATTATGCCTTTGACCACTGATTTGGACAGGGATGTGGAAATTTCTTGGGCTATAGCAGATTTCGAGTATCGGTTTGGACGTAAGCCCGATGGCATGTGGCTGCCAGAAACCGCTGTGGACATTTCCACGCTGGAGGCCTTGGCCAGAGCAAAAATTGAATTTACTATTCTTGCTCCCAGGCAGGCTATGGCTGTTGCTGAGCTTAATAGTGAAGAGTGGGCACCTGTGGATGAAACGAGCCTGGATACATCCATGCCCTATTTAGTCAATTTACCTTCCGGAAAGACTATAGCAGTCTTTTTTTATAATGGTCCTCTGTCGCATGGAGTGGCTTTTGACGATTATTTAAGTGATGGTGAGGGGTTTTGGCAAAAAATTACGACTGGTCATTTAGGGGGACTTTTGACTCTGGCCACAGACGGGGAGTCTTATGGTCATCATTTCAAGTTTGCAGAAATGGCCCTGGCCTATGTCATTGAGCAGGCTCTAAAAAATAGAGACGGCATAGACTTGGTCAACCTAGCTTATTATCTTCACCAAAATCCACCGCAAAAAAAAGTAAAAATCAGGGAAAAAACTTCCTGGAGTTGTGTTCATGGTCTAAAACGCTGGCAGGATGATTGCGGATGTAGTGCTGGCAGGCATCCGGACTGGCGGCAGCACTGGCGAAGACCCTTGCGACGGGCTTTGAATTATCTCAAATATTATGTGGACGAGCATTTTAGACGCTTGGGCAGGACATTGTTTGAGAAACCCAATAAGGCCTTACTTGACTATGGGAAGTGTCTATGCGGAAAGATAGACCAGGAAGAATTTGCACATACGTATTTACGGTCCGGCTTTTCAAAAAAAGATATGACCCGGGCTTTTACTCTTTTGGAGATGCAACGCTACGCCTTGGCCAGTTTTGCCAGCTGTGCCTGGTTCTTTGATGATATTGGCCGAATTGAACCATTAAATAGTTTAAGTTGTGCCTTGCGCAGTATGGAGCTTATGCTGGATCTGGACGGACCTGACATTGAAGAAGGTTTTGTGCATATTTTAGAGGAGGCATTTTCCAATGACGAGGCTATAGGGGATGGCCGGCAGATTTGGATGACCCTGGTTAAGCCAGACCAAATGAGTAGAAAAAGGTTGGTTAATCTTGGTCTTACCCTACGAAAAAACAATATCCAGCCAGATTTTAAGGGGGTTAAGTTCCTTTTTGAAAAGGAGCACATGACCATTATCTGGCCAAAGCTGTTTAAAGAAGAAAAGATTGAGTTAGAGCCAGGAAAGTATGAAATATCTTCAAAAGAGCTTGGACCCAAACTAAATAAATATTTACTTTGTGAGCTTGCCAGACAAAAACAGGACTGGATGTGGTCAGGGTTAATAAAGGTAGGAGAAGAGCTGGTTCCTTATTTTCATCAATGGGAAGAAGGACAAACAGAAGTTTTCGACCAGGTTAAAGATTTTCTCCCTGCGTTGATTTTGCATCATATACTTTTTGAGGAGCTGGAAAGGAAAAAATTCATTAATTATTTTAAAATGTTCTTGTCTGAAAATCCTTTTTGGCAACAGAAGATCTCCAGACAGGTTGAGGATGGCTTGTGGAGATGTTTTTATGCACAAGATTGGAGCCAAATGATCAGGATCATGGAGCGGAGCAATAATCTCGGCTTAAGTCTGGATTTATTTAAAATTCAAAATGAGATATGGAAGAAGGGTGTTAAAAACTTTGATGCACGATTTTTGAGCGCTTTCTTTTTTGACACGGCCTCATCGAACTGACGAGACCGTGCTTTTTATCTCGTTTTAAGCTGCAGCAAGACGCCGGGTCAGTTTCTTCAAGTTATGGATTTTACGACGCAGCTTTTCTCGTTCTGCCCGCTTAGACTTTGGCAAGGCCAGCTTCTGGGCTCTTAATTCCTTGATTTGCCTCTTGAGGTCTCTGATTTGAGCTTTGTAGGGAGATGTTTTGTCATCAGCATCATCAGAGATTCCTAAAACTTCTTTAATGGCTGCCAAAAGCTCTTCTTTATCCATTCCAGAGGCACCAGTAATCTGAGGAATCTTGTCCATGGCCAATTGGCGCAGTTCCTTGGCAGTCATTTTGTCTAATGGTTTCTTGAGCTCTAATTTGATCTCTTCACTCATGTCTAGTCCTCCTAAAGAGTTTAAAGTGTAAAGTTTAGAGTTTTTTGCGGAATTGTGCTTCTTGAGTATGGTTGCTTACGTTAAAAAGCATGATTTTCCGACTTTATTGAGATGATTACCATAACTCTAAACTTTAACCCTCAAACATAGATATATATTTTTTATAGCATTTATAAACTGGCGAATCTTTTGGTAATTTATCCAGCAAGTTACCTAGATTTTGCGGCTTTTTTAAAGAGCGTTGTCTGACCGGTGTTATGACTAATTGTTGATCCAACGGGGTTCTGCCCTTTATCAGCTCGAAGCGTATTTTGTCAAAAAAAGGTTGGCCTAAAAAATCATTGACTTTGTCCAAGATTTGGGGGGCAAAGAAATTCATTTCCTGGATGACTATAGAATCGTCTGCCCCTAAAATAAGGGTGTGTTGCTTATGCCCCAATGGTCTGATCAGGTCCGCTAGTTTTGACCCAACGACCTCTGACCAATTGTTCCAGAGCTGAGCCAGGCGAAAGTTGTTTTTAATTTCCTCACTGGAAAATTGATTTTTTAATGCTTCGGCAAAGGAACGCATTTTTTATATTAACCCAATTAATTGTTGAATGTTTAAGTTTAAAAATTGAGACAATTTTTATTATTTGTCAACCACCATCACAATTTTCACTGTGAACATTATTTTGATTTTTTGTTTTACAATGGGACAATTGTACAAATTCGACCTTGAGTTTTTAGTGAGATGGCGATAGAAAATTTTTTATCAATGGATTCTCAATAATGATAATTAGTAAACAACTTAGGAGGAATTAATGGTTTTAAAATTAGATCCAACTTTGGAGTATAAGATTGCTGATATTGGTCTGGCCGAATGGGGGCTGAAAGAAATGGCTCTCTCAGAGAATGAAATGCCAGGCCTTATGGCATTGCAGGAAAAGTATGGTCAAGAAAAGCCCTTAAAAGGGTTAAAGATCATGGGCAGTTTGCACATGACCATTCAAACGGCCATGCTTATTCAGACCTTACACAAATTGGGCGCTGATATTCGCTGGGCCTCCTGCAACATCTTTTCCACCCAGGATCACGCGGCAGCAGCAGTAGTGAAGAAGGGGTATGCCAAGGTCTTTGCCTGGAAAGGTGAGACATTGGAAGAGTATTGGTGGTGTACCGAGCAAGCCTTGACCTGGCCGGATGGTTCCGGTCCGGATCTGATCGTGGATGATGGTGGAGATGCCACCTTGTTTGTACATCAAGGGGTAAAGGTGGAAAAGAACCCTTCGCTTTTGAATGAGAAACAGGACAATAAAGAGTTTCAGATAGTGATGGATCGTTTGGCTGAGAGTTATAAAAATGATCCCCAAAAATGGACACGTATAGCAAAGAATATTCGCGGAGTTTCAGAGGAGACCACCACTGGTGTGCATAGGTTGTATCAGATGGAAAAAAATGGCGAGCTCTTATTTCCGGCTATAAATGTTAATGATTCCGTTACAAAATCAAAATTTGACAATATTTATGGCTGCCGTGAGTCTCTGGCTGATGGGATCAAAAGGGCCACTGATATTATGCTTGCAGGAAAGGTGATCGTGGTTTGTGGTTATGGAGATGTGGGTAAGGGTTGCGCTCAATCCATGCGCGGCTACGGGGCCAGGGTACTGATAACAGAGATTGATCCTATTTGTGCCCTGCAGGCTGCTATGGAAGGATATGAAGTAACCACAATGGAGGAAGCCGCTCCTATTGGAGATATATTTATAACGGCCACGGGTTGCTGTGACGTTATTCGCGGTGAGCATATGGAGCGGATGAAGGATGAGGCCATCATTTGTAATATCGGCCACTTTGATTCAGAGATTGAGATGAGTTACCTGGAAAATAATCCCAAGTGCAAGAGAATTAATATCAAACCCCAGGTGGACAAATGGATTTTGGAATCAGGCAGGTCTATAATCGTCCTGGCCGAAGGGCGGCTTGTCAACCTGGGTTGTGCCACAGGGCATCCCAGTTTTGTCATGAGTAACAGTTTCACCAACCAGGTGCTGGCTCAGATTGAATTGGCCAAAAATAAGTATGAACCTAAGGTGATGGTTTTACCTAAAAAGTTGGATGAGGAAGTGGCCAGGCTCCATCTGGAGCGGTTAGGAGTAAAACTGGAACGGTTAACCCCAAAACAGGCAGAATATCTAGGCGTGCCAATTGACGGGCCGTACAAGCCGGAACATTATCGCTATTAGTTCTCTCGGGCTTCCTTTGCAGGCTTGTTTTCTTCAATACTAACAATGTTTGGGATTATGAGTTTGTGGCCAAGCCCTATTTTAAGCGTTGATTGAAAGTCCTGGTTTCTGAAATGCATTACAAACGGCTTGGGTAACCCAATCTTAGTGAAGCTTGCGGATAAGCATAGCATCGGAGTGACAAAGCTAACTATCTGGGAGATTTGCCTAAGTATCGACAATAAAAAGAATGTTCATTTACCCTAAATGCCCCATTATGCTCTGCCCGCAAGCAAACTATAGATGGGTCCAAGTCTTTGTGCCAGCATGAAAGAAACCAAGACTAGAATAAATCATGGAAATTAAGTTGATAAAAAGGTTCGGCTACAAGCTCTTATGGCATGTTAGAGATTTCAGAAAGTCGAGATAGGTCTAATTGAAAAACGGAAAAAGGGGGAAGCCTACTATTTTTACTCGGCTTCCCCCTGTCTTCGTTCTATATTTTTCTCTATTATCCTGCGTGTCTCCGCGTCATTAGCATTATATCTTACAGGCTGTTCTCAAATCGTCAACAGCGTCGGTCTTTTCCCAGGTAAAATCCACATCTTCTCGCCCAAAATGACCATAGCAGGCTGTTTTCTTATAGATGGGCCTAAGCAGGTTAAGGCGCTCTATGATGTAGTAGGGGCGGAGATCAAAGACTTCTTTGACCGCTTTGGTTAAAACATCATCCGGTACTTGGCCTGTACCCCAGGAAGTGACCAGAACAGATACTGGTTCAGCCACACCAATGGCATAGGCAATTTGGACTTCACACTTATCAGCCAGTCCGGCAGCTACGATGTTTTTGGCAATATACCTGGTCATGTAAGCAGCAGATCGGTCTACTTTGGACGGATCTTTGCCGGAAAAGGCACCGCCGCCGTGGTTTCCCATGCCTCCATAGGTATCCTGGATAATTTTTCGTCCGGTAAGGCCGCAGTCGGCCAGAGGCCCGCCAATGACAAAGCGACCAGTGGTATTGATAAAAATACGCAAGTTTTCATCCAGCATGTCTTCTGGCAGAACCTTGAAGATAACTTCTTCTTTGACGGCATCTACAAGGTCTGCATAAGATATATTTTCATTGTGCTGGCAGGCTATGACCACATTGTCTATCCGGGTTGGTTTACCGTTAATGTATTCCACGGAAACTTCTGTCTTGCCGTCGGGTCTCAAGAAATCCAGGATATTGTTTTTGCGTACGTAGGCCAATCGCCTGGATAATTTATGGGCGTAGTAAATAGGAGCAGGCATCAATGTCTTGGTCTCATTGACTGCAAAACCAAACATCATGCCCTGATCTCCTGCACCCTGCTCTTCTGGTTTTTGTCGGTTTACACCCCTGGCAATATCTGGCGATTGCCTGTCTATGGATGAGATAACAGCGCATGTTTCATAGTCAAAACCTACATCTGAGCTATCGTAGCCGATTTCTTTGACTGTCTCTCTGACAATCTGGGGAAATTCAGCAAATGCAGTAGTGGAAATTTCTCCGGCTATAAAGGCTAGGCCAGTGGTAACCAGGGTCTCACAGGCTACGCGCGCCTGAGGATCTTGTTCCAATATGACATCCAGCACTGCATCAGAAATTTGGTCAGCCACCTTGTCCGGATGGCCTTCGGTCACTGATTCCGATGTAAATAAATAGCGGTCACTTGCGACGATCATTTGTTTCCTCCTTGATTGGGGTCTTCGGGATTTATTATCCCACCTGAGATAAGCAGCTTAAACGAGTCCTCCACGCTCATGTCCAGAGGAATGACATCTTCTTCTGGAACCACCAGGTAATACCCGGATGTGGGGTTGGGAGTAGTGGGGACATAGACATTTATTACTTTTTTTTGGGTTTTTCGTTGTAACTCACCCACGGCCACTCCAGTTACATAAGCCAGAGAATAAACTCCATCGCGGGGAAATTCAACAAGGACAACCCGTTTGAAGTCTTTTCCCGCACCATTGACGAGCGTTTCTATCAGTTGTTTTACTGATGTATAAAATTTGTTTATGAAAGGAATTTTGTTGATGATCCTCTCCCATAACGAAACCAATTTACTCCCCAAATAGTTGCGGACCAGGAAACCTGTAATGATCAGGAGAATGACCAAGACGATAACTCCCAATCCGGGTACTGGAAAGGGCAAAAAGGCTTCTGGCCGATACTGGGCTGGAATGATGAGCAGAATTCGGTCGAGCCACTTTATAAGAACTTTTAAAAAGTAAAAAGTGGCCGCAATGGGGGTTAGAAAGAGAAGACCCGCAATGAGGTTAGTTTTTAAAAAGTTCTTGAATCGGATAAAAATATTTGGTTTTTCATTTTGCTTAACCACGAACAAACCTCTTGATTCTATTTTGGTTGTCAACGAAGACAAGTTTGGGGCTGTGCGCCTGGACCTCAGAGGGC
The DNA here is from genome assembly GCF_982781345.1 of Desulfovulcanus sp. Classification (NCBI taxonomy): domain Bacteria; kingdom Pseudomonadati; phylum Thermodesulfobacteriota; class Desulfovibrionia; order Desulfovibrionales; family Desulfonauticaceae; genus Desulfovulcanus; species Desulfovulcanus sp. Next base: position 31,800 of record NZ_CEYAEZ010000019.1, on the reverse strand, counting down.
TCTAGTTGAATATAAGAGGCTATGATTACTTTTTGCCCGGCTTTACCTTTGTGGGCTGCCGCCCCGTTTAAACAAATTTCACCTTTTTGACCTCTGATAGCATACGTGGTCAACCTTTCTCCGTTGTCGACATTATATACATCAACTTGTTCAAAAGGCAAAATGCCTGCAGCCTCCATCAGTTCCGGACAGATAGCGATGCTGCCCTCATATTCGACATTGGCACCGGTGAGGGTGGCGCCGTGAATTTTAGATTGTAAAAAGGTTCTTAAAGCCATATTAATTCTCCGTAATTCGTGATTCGTAATGGATGATGAGTCTAACTTGGTTAGTTTTTTTGCTTTTTTATGCTTAACTAAACACGAAGTACGATATTGTCTATCAGTCTGGCGTGGCCAAGAAAAATAGCCACAGCCAAGAGGGTTGGTTGGTCTATTAGAGACACAGGAGTCAACTGTTCTGGATGGACCAGTTCAATATAATCTATTTTGCCTGAAGGTATGTTCTCTTTGTAAAATTCTTTTAGTGCGTTTTTGATTGTTTCAGCCTGCACATGAGTCTGTTTAACCATAGTCTGGGCCATTAACAAGCCTTTATAGATAAAAGGGGCCTGTTTTCGTTCAGCGGGTGTTAAATAGGTGTTTCTGGAGCTCATGGCCAGTCCGTCTGGTTCGCGTACAATAGGCCTGCCGACTACCTCTATAGGAAGATTTAAGTCTTTGACCATGCGCTTGATAATTGTCAACTGCTGCCAATCTTTTTGTCCAAAGATAGCCAGATGAGGCAAGGTCAGGTTAAACAGTTTGCAGACAATAGTGGCTACCCCCCGAAAATGGGTGGGCCGGGCCTTTGCGCACAGATTTTGGGCCAGGTCCGGGACCTCAACCCAGGTGCAATGGCCTGGTAGATATAGGTCTTCAGGCTTGGGAGTAAATAGGATATCGACTCTTTCTTTTTGGGCTAGTTTTTTATCCCGGTCCAGATCGCGCGGATAGGCTTCAAGATCCTCATTTGGTGCAAACTGGGTAGGATTGACAAATAAGGAGACTATGAGTTGATCACAATTTTGTCTTGCCCAGCGCATCAGGCTTAAATGCCCTTCATGAAAATAGCCCATGGTGGGCACGAGAGCAATTTTTTTACCCTGGCTTCGCAGATCAAGACATATCTGCTGCAGTTTGTGCACATCACTTATTATTTTCATAAGCAACTTTTTTTAAAAACATTAAAATTTAAGTGACAGATTAGATTTTGTCTAGCGATACTTAACTTTTTGAAATTGTTAACTATTTGACTCTCTAGTCAATGGAACATAAATAATGTAAAAAAAGATTATGATTAAGGCAATGGGTATTTATTCTTTTCAAACGGTCAGCGAGGCTAAATGTATTCAATGTGCCCGCTGCCTGGAGGTGTGTCCTGTATTTTTAGCCACCAATGCCGAGGAATTAAGTCCGAGGGCCAAGGCTGTCATGTTACAGAATATGGATTTATTGTCCAGGTATATGACTCGCGAGGTTCGACCCTCTGACCCTCGACTCCTAAATCAGGTGCGAATGTTAGCAGGCCTCTGTGCCGGTTGTGGCAAATGTGCCCGGGTTTGTCCACAGCAAGTTGATGTTCCGGGACGGTTATCTAAAATAAAGTCCGAGTGTTCCGGTTGGAGGGCCTGGATATGGGCTAGATTGGTCAAATACGGTTTTTTGTTTCCCAAGGTGTTGCCTTTGGCGGCTACAGAACGCGTTCTTGGTCCGTTTTTACCTGCAGGGAGGAGAAAATACCTGACGGCAATGTCCGGGGGCGAAACAGTCAAGCCCTGGCTGAAAATAGAAAAGTCGAAGGGCACACAAGGCATAAGCTGTGAGTCCTCAGTTGTTGAGAGAGAGGATGTAAAAAAAGTAGTTATTTTCCCCGGTTGCCTTGGGCGTATTTTTTGGCCCCATTTACTTGAAAAGGCAGAAAAGCTCCTTAATTGCCTTGGCTATGAACTTTTGCCAACACCTGACTGGGCCTGCTGTGGCTTTACCTTCAAGGGGGCCGGCTTACTAGACGAACAAAAGAGATGCCAAGAAATAAATTTTGCTATTTGGAAAAAGCTGGGACAGCCTAAGATTGTTACTTTTTGTGCTACATGCGACCAGGGGTTAAAAGATATACTTGATACGAATTTTTCAAAGTTAAAGGAGAGTATTGTATCTTTTGAGGGGTTAATAGATTATGCTACCTGGACGCTTGATGGGGATAGGCCGGAGCATATTTTGTGGCACAGGCCCTGTCATGCAAGAGAAGGCGAAGCCAGGCTCTGGCAGGAGAAATTTGAGAGGGCCGGAATGAAGTTAACTTTAAATGAGGAGTATTGTTGTGGTCTAGGTGGTAGTTTACAAATTGAAGCCCCGGATTTAAGCAGGCGAGTAAGTACTTTATTTTGGCAAAATTTAGATATAAATGGCGGCACGGTACATATCCTTTCGTCCTGTAATGGGTGTGTGTTGCAGCTTAAAGCTACCAAACCGGATAATATGCGTGTAAGCCATTGGCTCGAGGTTGTAAGGACTGAGTAAAAGAAAATAAGAAGTTAAGAAGATAGGATTGAGAAGTTGAGGAAATAGTTTTTACCGCCGTGGAAGTTTTTGACTTCTAGTTTTCTAACTTCCCAACTTAATTATATTCAAGAGGTAAAGATATGTTTGGAATGATTGTAAAGAAGCTTTTTGGAACCAAGAATGAACGATATTTAAAAAAACTTCAGCCCATTGTAGCCAGGATTAACGACCTTGAGCCGGAAATACAAGGGCTTAGCGATGATCAGTTGAAGCAAAAAATAGCTGATTTTCGTCAGGAAGTGGAAAATGGCCGTAAATTAGATGAAATTTTACCCGAAGTCTTTGCCATTGTCCGCGAGGCCTCCAAGCGGGTTCTTGATATGCGTCATTTTGATGTTCAGCTTATAGGCGGTATTGTCCTCCATGAGGGCAAGATTGCAGAGATGAAGACAGGTGAGGGTAAGACTTTGGTGGCCACTTTGCCTGTGGTGCTTAATGCCTTGACCGGTAGAGGGGTCCATGTGGTCACGGTGAACGACTACCTGGCCCAGCGTGATGCTGAGTGGATGGGCAAACTCTATAATTTTTTGGGGTTGTCCGTTGGAGTCATAGTGCATGGTTTAAGCGATGAGCAAAGGAAAGATGCCTATGCAGCAGATGTCACCTATGGGACAAATAATGAGTTCGGGTTTGACTATCTCCGGGACAATATGAAGTTTTACCCGGAACAATTGGTCCAGCGGGAACTCTATTACGCCATTGTGGACGAGGTTGATTCTATCCTCATTGATGAGGCCAGGACCCCTTTGATTATTTCCGGGCCGTCTGAAGAGTCCACTGCGCTTTATGTGCGTATCAATAATATTATCCCCAGCCTGAAAAAGGAAGAGCACTTTACCATTGATGAAAAGGCCAGGTCAGTGACCTTGACCGATGAGGGCGTCCAAAGAGTGGAGGAGATTTTAAAAATAGATAACCTGTTTGATCCGCGCCACATTACTTACCAGCATCATATTCTTCAGGCTCTCAAGGCCCATTATCTGTTTAAGCGGGATGTGGACTACATAGTTAAAGATGGCCAGGTGATTATTGTGGATGAATTTACTGGTCGTCTTATGCCCGGGCGCAGGTATAGCGATGGTTTACACCAGGCCCTGGAAGCCAAAGAGGGGGTTAAGGTAGAGGGAGAGAACCAGACCCTGGCCTCTATTACTTTTCAGAATTATTTCCGCATGTATGAAAAATTGGCTGGAATGACAGGTACAGCTGATACTGAAGCGGTTGAATTTAAGCAGATTTATGATTTGGACGTGATAGTTATTCCTACGCACAAGCCCATGATTAGAAAGGATTATCCTGATGTAATTTATAAAACTCAGGAAGAGAAATACAGGGCCATAGCTGAGGAGATTAAAGAACTGCACTCCAAAGGCCAGCCAGTTCTGGTGGGTACTACTTCCATTGAAAAGTCTGAGTTATTATCGCGTATGCTTAAAAAAATGCGTATCCCCCATGAGGTGTTAAATGCCAAGCATCATGAAAAGGAAGCTGAAATCGTGGCCAAGGCCGGTGAAAAGGGCCGGGTGACCATTGCCACCAACATGGCAGGCCGTGGTACGGATATTGTCCTTGGACCTGGTGTTCGCGAATTGGGAGGTTTGCATATCCTGGGCACGGAACGGCATGAGAGCAGACGTATTGACAATCAGCTTCGTGGCCGAAGTGGTCGTCAGGGAGATCCTGGTTCGTCCAGGTTTTATCTGGCCCTGGACGACGATTTGATGCGTCTGTTTGGCTCGGACCGCATTGCCGCGCTGATGGATAAACTGGGTATGGAGGAAGGGCAGCCTATTGAAAACAAGATGATTTCCAAGGCCATTGAAAACGCCCAGCGCCGGGTAGAAAACCATAATTTTGAAATCAGAAAGACCCTGTTGGAATATGATGATGTCATGAATCAGCAACGGGTGGCTATATATGCCCAACGCCGGGAAATAATGATGGCCGAAGAGTTGGATGATCTGATTCAGGAGTTTATTGATGATCTCCTGGATGAAATTTACGCACCAATAGATGAAGCAGGCAAAGAGGGCGCGGATGAAGAAACCAGGCAGATGGTTTGGTCTAAACTGGATGATATCTTTGATCTAAAAAAGGTTATCAAAAAAGATGAGTTGCCTGATCGCGACCAAGCCAGAGAAGGTGTCTTGCAGATTCTCAACAAGCTAAAAGAAGATACCGGGGAACAATATCAGGAAGTGCTCCGCTTTTTTCTTTTGGAGAGCCTGGATAGGAATTGGAAAGAGCACCTGTTGAATATGGATCACCTCAAAGAGGGGATAGGTCTTCGCGGATATGGGCAAAAGGATCCCAAACAGGAATATAAACGCGAAGGATTTGAGCTTTTCCAGGACATGCTCTTTCGTATCAAGGAGAATACCCTGCGGGCCTTATGTCATTTGCGTATAGAGACCAAGGTAGAAGAAGAGGAGTTCAAGCACAAAGAACAGGAAGATTTGCAATATGTTGGCGGTGATGATCAGCCTAAAAAGAAACCGATAAAGCGTAAAAGCCCTAAGGTCGGGCGCAATGAACCTTGCCCATGCGGGAGCGGTAAGAAATATAAAAAGTGTTGTGGACGGTAAAAAAAGACCGAGTGCTTGGGGGCAATTTTTTTAGAGTTAAAAAATAAAGTTGAGACAGTTTTCAGGGGAGTTTGAAGATGGTTTTAGTGCCTAAAGGGTATTTGTTTGCTACGGTTAGGGCTGGATTTAAGTATCAAGATAGAGATGATCTTGCCTTTATATTTAGTCAGAGTCCGGCCTCTACAGCCGCTGTATTTACTAAAAACAGGTTTCAGGCTGCTCCGATATTAGTTGCTAAAGAAATATTGGAAAGAAAAAACGAAGTTAGGGGCATACTGGTTAATGCCGGTCAGGCCAATGCCTGCACAGGCGAGCCAGGGTATAAGAATTGTCGCCAAACCTTACAAATGTTGCGGGAGCTTTTGGCCCTGGATGAAGATGAAATCCTGCCTGCCTCAACAGGAGTTATAGGAGAGCAGTTTGATCTTAAGAAGTGGGAAAAGGCTATCCCGGAACTTAAGACAGCCTTGGGTCAGGCAGAGCCCGTGCAGGTAGCCAAGGCCATTATGACTACAGATACTTTCCCCAAACTCTCCTGGAAGCGGTTGGACCTGCGAGAAGGGCAGATTACCTTTTTGGGATTGGCCAAAGGCGCAGGAATGATTTGTCCTGATATGGCCACAATGCTTGGGTTTGTACTCTGTGATGCACAAGTAGATTCTGAGTGGTGGACAAAGTCTTTGAAAGAGGCAGTGGACGCGAGTTTTAACGCCATCACCGTGGATGGCGATACAAGTACCAATGATTGTGTCCTGGCTTTGGCCAATGGAGAGGCTATGGTGCGTGTCCATCCGGATGAACAGTATCTGGTGAGCGACGCTTTAAAAGAAGTTTGTCAGGATTTGGCTTACCAGATTGTCCAGGACGCTGAGGGGGGTACAAAGGTGATCCATATCCAGGTCACAGGTGCAAAAGATGAAGCCCAGGCCGAAGTGGCCGCCAGGACTATTGGGCATTCTCCCCTGGTCAAAACAGCCCTTTACGGTCAGGATCCGAATTGGGGACGGATTGTTGCTGCCCTGGGGCGTAGTGGTGCTGAATTTGAACCGGACCAGGTACGGGTGGAGATTGCAGGGATAACTATTTTTGCCCAGGGACAACCTGTGAAGATGGATATAGACAATATCCTTGCCCGTCACTTGCGCAAACAAGATGTGCACATTCTGGTCTGCTTGGGCAATGGACCCGGAGAATACACTTTATTGAGCTCGGATTTGACTGAAGAATATGTGCGTATCAATGCCTGTTACAGGACTTAAGTTAGGTCCAAGTTCTTCCGCATGGTTATGTGTTAAATAATTGCAACCGCTCGCACTGGCGAACCATCTGCCTGTTCTATTTTCAAAGGAAAACATGAGAACATGAAATGATTAGCAGGCAAAGCATCTAAATTTGTTAAGTTTTCAATAATGACAATATTGTGGCTTAGAAAAATTTTATGGATTGGAAAATCCTGAGAATTGGCTTCATCTGCTGAAATCGTGTCCATTCCCACCCCCTTTAGATTAAAATTACAAAGCCATGACGCTGCTTCTGAAGACAAGATCGGGTAATCTTGGAAATAGCTATTAGAACCCCACAAATGACTCCAACCTGTGTTGAATAAAATAAAATCACTATTTTTTATTGAACCCTGATGAGGTTTTAATTCATCAATGTCGATGGATTTCTTTTTTCTTGTAGTCAGATCCAATAAAAATGCTTTCCCGATAAAGTGCTCAATAGATAACTGATCAAGAGTCTTTGCTCCCTTAATGATATGAGCCGGAGCGTCAATATGTGTGCCGATATGTGAATACATAGTAATCTTCTTTTCAAGAAAACCAACGTCATCAATGTTTGACCCGGTGATGAATATGGGTGGTTCTGTGCCCGGATATACAGGCATGTTTGGTGATATTGGATGGCTTAAATCAATTATTTTCATAGGTTTTCACAGAGGAGTAGATATTGGCTTCTGCGAATAAGTCTGCAATATAATAGTTGTAGCTGGCGCGATGGAGCGCCAGCGTATTTCACCCCGTCTCGAACGACTTGTTATGTCGCGTTATCTTCTGACGGCACAACCTTTTTCTGGACCTTGCACTCCTATTTCCCTACTTCGTTCTTTCGAGCAATTATAGAAAGCAGTTTATATTTAGGGGTAGGATAAGTTTTGAAAATCCCCGTCACTGTTTCCTCAACGAAAATGGCATAACCCTCTTCGAAGAACCATTTGACATCATCCTTTTTACCTTTCCTCTCAGGATACTCGATTAGATGCTAGGCGGCCTCTCAGTTTTAAAGAGATCGTCTTCGTTCTCTATGTGTCATATATCTCCGTGTACTTTAATCAATCGAAAAAGCTACTCAGCGGTCTGGGGGGGGCGTTGTTCGGAATGTAAATGGTGCCTACTTTGGTGCCTCTACGCTTCTCAATAATCGTACCGATAAGGCCCTTTATTTCAACAGGGGCCTTATCGGGCATGACCGGCTGAGCATATGAGTCAAGCCATTTCTTAACCATTTTTGGATCGTTTGCCTGAAGAAAAAGTGCAAGGTGGGTGATTTTGATCTCATCATTATACATTTCAATTAGGATTTTTTGATATTGCTTTTCGTCGGTCATGCTCGTCACAATAAGAGGCAGGTTTTCGCACCGAGATATTCTTTTGAGATCAAGGATTTGGGATACAGTTGCAGCATCTTGGAGTGTTTTCGTATCCCAGCTGACTTCGCCAATAGTTACAGTAGTGTTTTCTAAAGGGATCGGAATTGTCAGACCTTTAATGGTAAAACTATTTCCTTGATACTTTATGAGCGGCCTGCAGTAAGGCAGGCACACTTGTGCTCCACTTGGACGACTAACGTAGTAGCATGGTTTAGGACATCCAATGATAAAAAGGAGACTCAGCGAGAGAAATCCTATTAGAATTTTCATGGTATACTCCTCTCTGTTTGTTGTTGGTGCAATTTATGATCAACGCAAAGATCAACAATTGCGGACATTATGTAAAAACGGGAGGATCAATATAAGCTTATAGAGATACAGCTTCCGTTGGGGCTATCAGTTTATTTAGACGTAATCGGTTAAATAGGATGTTTGATAGAATCTGTCTAATTTTCCTACACGGTGATTCTGTCTTGTTGTAGTCAAAGTTAGGTTATGAAAAAGGCAATTTATCACCTAAATTGTGTGATTTTTTTATAGTTCAAACTTTGAGATTGCTTCGCTCCATTTCGTTCCGCTCGCAATGACAGGGGCGAGATAGTCATTGCGAGGGCAGCGAAGCTGCCCGTGGCAATCTCTCCCATTGGGTAAAAAATGTTGGCTCAAAATGTACTTTTATTCCAATGTGTTTAATGTAAAAACTAACTAAAAATCGCTAAGTTAAGATTTGAACCACAATTTGTTTGATTTTAAAAGCCGCAAAATTACGGTAACAACTATTTTTCTAAAAGGTCAAGGAACTGTTAAAAAAAGAATGAAGTTGTTCATTTGGCTGAGCGTTTGTGGGGCAATTATCGCCTGACCCTTGAAAAGGGCGAATCTTCCGGCACGCAAAACCTGGCATTGAATGCCATTGTATTTTTATATAAGCTGGTTTTAAATTGAGCGCTTATGTGTTTTTTATAGAGAGGAGGAAGATGAGCAGTAAACAGGAAAAAGAGATTAACTGGAAAAGACTCGCTGATTTTTTGTTTGAAGTGGGGATGTTAAGAAAAACTCCCCGCACCGGCTATCAATTTCTGGGAAGTGGTAAGGAGAATGTGGCTGAACACTCATATAGGACAGCGATTATTGGCTATGTTCTAGCTGGAATTAGCGGTGCTGATAAAGCCAAAACCGCTCTGCTCTGTTTATTTCATGACCTGCAGGAGACCAGGATTGGCGATTTTAACTATGTATACAGGATTTATAATAAATGTGATTCTGAACGGGCACTAGGGGATGCTCTGGAAGGAACCGGATTTAAAAACGAAATTTTGGACCTGTGGCGCGAGTTGGAACTGGTGGGGAGCAGGGAAGCAGCCCTGGCCCAGGATGCGGATCAGATTGACCTTATTTTAAATTTGAAGGAAGAATTGGATTTGGGCAATAAATATGCAGCTGAATGGCTAGAGTGTGCCCTGGAAAGATTGCGTACTGAAGAGGGCAAGGCCCTGGCCAGACAAATTATGCATACTGACCATACGGATTGGTGGTTTAAGGGGCCAGATAAATCCTGGTGGACAAAGGGTAATGGCCGAGATGAGCAGGGTGAGCAAGATTAGCGAGGTCCAGTATTTGGTTCCGCCTTTGGCGGGTTTTAGCTATTGATGAGGTGCAGGCTGTGAGCAAGGAACTGGAACAGAAACGTCATTTTTACTTCCTTGCCGGCCTGTGCTTTTTGTTTTCTCTCTCTCTACATCTCTATTTTTTATTCTTCCCCAAGTTTTATAATTTATCAACTAAAAGCGAACCAGTCCTGCCTCTCATTTTAGAATTGGGTACTGAGCAGCAAAAAATTAAATCATGTCAATCAAGTGTAAAGCCAGGTGGTGAAGATAAGGTCTTTACAAACCCAAGTAAAGATTATCATTTGGCCCGGCAAATCAACGAGTTGCAGAAAATCAAGACTGTCGCAAAGCTATCTCTAAGTAATGACCGTGTAAAAGCCCATTTAAAACAGATAAAGGCAATGATTTTGACTTATTGGGACCATGCGACACCACCAGGACTGGGTCAGGCCTTGGTGTTGATAAGATTAAATGCACAGGGACAAATCGTGCGCAGTGAAATAGAGTCCATCTATGGTTCTAGGAAATTTGTCCGGTTTGTCCGTTTATTTTTGGATGATCTAACCAAACTGAAATTTCCTCGGCTTGATGGGATGGATGATTTTTGGCTGGAATGCGAGTTCAGGGTGGAACCAGATTAGTTCGGGTAAAATTTGTAGTTAATTTTTTTTGATATTCGCGGCTTTATCTCTGCCCAAGTTTGCTTAATGAACACCTGATTGAGTTGATGAGGATTGTCCTTAAAAAAATTGATTATGTGGATGAATACGCCCTTTTTTTCCAAGAAAACCCTAAAGATAATGTTATTCAGGTTTACAGGCACCGGTTTGTTCTGTTATTCAAAAATTTATCCAAGGATTGGGGCTTGGACTACACATTCACAGCGAAATAACAATAAACACAAATCCTTGTCTTTGCTTCCACCTAATCAGATTCACTTGATGGAATAATAAGAAAAATGAATTTGCTATCTTTCATGTCCTTGCAAAAACACCGTTTGTGTAGGAAGTTTTAGGTTTTACGTTTAATTTTTTAGACCCTTACGATATATTGCAGACGATATTTTTTTTGTCAAAAATGTAAAATTGATTTTTTGCATAGGCATCTTCTCTTATTTTGTTATAAATTCGTGTTAAGCTGCAAAATTGTCGTGAGAAGGAATGGTGAAGCGATTGCCAAGAACCGGCATGCTTTCTCCGAGGCATGAAAGTTTAAGAATCAATATTCCGCAGGGTCAACGCAACAAAGACAATAAACTCCTTAATGCAATGAAAGTTTTGTTTGCCTGGCTTGGCCAGGGGTTTATAGAACTGATTCAGGAAATGGGGCAGGTGATGCTCCTTTTTTTGGAGGCCTGTTACTGGCTTGTCCGTCCGCCAGTACGCTGGCGGCTTTTTTTCAAGCAAATGGAATTTGTCGGAGTAGGTTCTCTGTTTGTAGTGCTCTTGACAGGGCTTTTTACAGGCATGGTTTTGGCCTTGCAGACCTACCATGCCTTTCGCATGTTTTCGGCAGAGAGTCTGGTCGGAGCAACTGTGGCTTTGTCCATGACCAGGGAATTGGGACCGGTAATCACGGCTCTGATGGTTACTGGCCGAGCCGGGTCGTCTATTGCTGCTGAAATAGGAACCATGCGCGTTACCGAGCAGATTGATGCCTTAACTGTCATGGCCATAAATCCTGTTCAATATTTGGTTTTACCCCGCCTTGTGGCTGGTGTCATAATGTTGCCTCTATTGACGGTCATAAGTGATTTTGTTGGAGTTGTTGGTGGATATCTAGTAGGGGTCAACCTTTTGGGTATAAACGCCGGCTTGTTTATGAACAAGATATACGAGTATGTAGAGGTGGAAGATATTTATAATGGTTTGATCAAGGCCGCTGTTTTTGGGCTTATTTTGACTCTAATTGGATGTTATAAAGGATTCTACACCCGCGGCGGAGCAGAAGGCGTGGGGCGGTCAACCACACAGGCCGTTGTTTTGGCCTCAGTATTTATTCTCGTGAGCGATTATATTTTAACGGCGCTGATGTTTTAATATTCTTTTGCTTGAGTGGTTGAGTTGGTGGAGTAATGGACAAAAAAGAAATTATCATTGAACTTAAAGGAGTGCACAAGAGCTTTGGACCTCAGCATGTATTACGCGGTCTAGATCTGGCTTTGCCTCGGGATCAGGTCAATGTGATCATTGGACGCAGCGGGGGAGGAAAAAGTGTTCTTTTAAAGCATATTATAGGCTTGCTCAAGCCAGAACAAGGCCAGGTCTTTATTGAAGGTCAGGATATCGTGCCCATGAGGGAAAAAGATTTGGCTAAGGTGCGTAGGAACTTTGGTATGTTATTCCAAGCTGCCGCGCTTTTTGATTCCTTCACTGTGGCTGAAAACGTAGCCTTCCCACTTATTGAGCATACCAATAAATCAAAGGCTGAGATTATGGATATTGTGGAGGAAAAATTGGCCAAAGTTGGCCTGAAAGGGATGGGTTATAAAATGCCTTCCGAACTGTCCGGAGGGATGCGCAAAAGGGTAGGTCTTGCTAGGGCCCTGGCCCTGGATCCTAAAATAGTTCTTTTCGATGAGCCCACATCAGGTTTAGATCCAGTTATGTCTGCGGCCATCAACGATCTCATTGTTCAAACCCGGGATGAATTCGGGGCCACCTGTGTAGTAATAAGCCACGATATCCAAGCTACCATGGCCACGGCCGATGAGATTTTTATGCTTTATGACGGTAAAATCATTGCTCACGGGAGCCCGGAGGTTATAAGGGAGTTGGACGATCCCGTGGTCCAACAATTTATTCAAGGTAAGGCCCATGGACCAATAAGAGTAGTTTGAAATTGGTTGTAGTGGTTGAATAGTGAATGCTAGAATGGTTGAGCAACACCCAAAAAACATATAACCAATAAAGTTATTCACCTACTCGATCAATAAGCTACTTAACCAAGAATGATAATTCATTTTTAACCTTCAACCAGAAAATTTTAGTTATGGCTACGAAACCAGGTGTAGAAGTCAAAGTAGGAATATTCGTCTTTATAGTCCTTATTGCCCTCGGTTATATGACTACAAAGGTAAGCAAAGGTAAGTTTGTTACCGGCGATATGTATAACATTGAGGTTTTTTTTGATAATGTCAGTGGACTGAAGAAGAATTCACCAGTGGAAATAGCTGGTATTGAAGTAGGGCTGGTTAAAGACATTGTTCTTGAAAATGGGCGGGCAAGAGTAACTTTAGCTTTGAGTCCGGACGTACGGATTCATGCCGATGCAGTGGCTGCAGTGCGCACAAGAGGGGTTTTAGGCGACAAATTTGTGGAACTTCGGAGCGGGACAGAAAGGTATCCGGTCCTGCAAAATGGAGACAGGATTGGCCGCACCGAAGCTCTGGTAGATATGGATAAACTTTTTCAAAAAGTGGGCCAGATTGCCGATGATATAGGCAAGGTGGCTCGTAGTGTCGCAAACGTAGTGGGTGGTCCCGAAGGGGAGCAGGATTTACGATTGCTGGTTCAAAATTTAAAGGAGATGGCCATTGGTTTGAATAAAATGGTTCAGACCAATATGGAGAGCGTTAATCTGATAGTAGCCAATTTTAGAGAATTTTCCAAAGACTTAAAGGATATGTCTGGCGGGAATAAAAAGGGTATTGAAAAGATAATCAGGAATTTTGAAGTGGCCTCTGCCCAGTTAAAAACTACTTTAGATAAAATGAACTCCCTTCTGGATAAGGCCCAAAATGGGGAAGGTCCAGTGGCCAGGCTTATTTCGGATAAAGAGATGGGCGATGATTTGAAAAAGACTCTGGCCTCTTTAAAGAGTGTTTCTCAAAAGATCGATCAAGGTAAAGGTACCCTGGGCAAGCTGGTGAACGATGACACCACAGGAAAAGAGCTAGACAAGACTTTAGAGGGATTAAACAAATATCTTGCCAAGCAGGATCAGTTTCGTACCTCTGTTGATTTTCATTCGGAATATATGTCAGCTTCGGGAGATACCAAGTCTTACCTGACCCTGAAATTGCAGCCGGGAGAGGACAAGTACTATCTCTTGTCCATTGTGGATGATCCCAAAGGCCGAACCAAGACCACAGATACCTACCGCCGTTATCGGGATGATGGTGGTGTCTGGCATACTTATGAGGAAGAAGAAAGCATCACTGAAAAGGATGGACTGAAATTTTCCGCTCAGATTGCCAAGAGGTGGCATGATCTGGTTATAAGGGGCGGGATTATAGAGTCGTCTGGCGGGGTCGGTTTAGACTATTATCTCTGGGATGACCGTATTCAGCTTTTCATGGATGCCTTTGATTTTTCATCCGATGCTCCGCCTCATCTCAAGGCAGGGGGAAAGCTGTTTTTCTTAAAGAATTTTTACGCTATTGCCGGCATGGATGATTTTGTAAGCGATACAGGCGACAGTTCCTTTTTTGCTGGTCTAGGTCTTTACTTTACAGATGAAGATATAAAGTATTTACTATCATCGGCTCCTATGCCCCAGAAATAGGGCTGAGAGGAGGGGTTGGGACTTAGTGAAACTAAAGTCCAGACCTCTTTTTGCTTTTAGAGTCTGTAGTCAAACCATACTTAATAGGGCAAGTTTTCATGATTATTTTCAGTTCTGGTTTCTTTCATGCTGGTGCAAACTCCCGGACCCAGCTATAGCTTGCTTGCGGGCAGAGCATAATGGGATATTTGGGATAAATGAACATTCTTTTTATTGTTGATAGTTATGGTAAATAGTCCCGGATATTTTAGCTTTGTCTCCCCGATGCTCTGCTTGTCCGCAAACTTCGCTAAGTTGGGTTAGCCAGTCATTTGCAAGGCATTCAAGCAACCAGAATTTTCAATTTGGCGGTCAAAAAGTTTGGCTACAGATTCTTTAGTCTTGGATGCTTAATTCCAGTTCCAAGCGGTCAAGACTGGCTTTTTGCAGGATGACCTCCACTTTCTGACCCAGAGAAAAAGTTTTACCGGTGCGCCTGCCAACAATTTTTTGTTGGTCAGGCCAGAAGGTATAATAGTCATCCGCGAGCGAGGAAAGCCTGACCAGGCCATCGGCCAGTACGTCTTCCAGTTCCACCCAGAAACCAAAATCAGTCAAGGAAGAAATCACGCCGGTAAAACTTTCCCCCACCCTTGTCATAAGGCTTAAAATAGTTGCCCTTTTCAATATTTCCCGCTCAGCCTCCATGGCCTTGCGTTCCAGAATACTTAATGATTCTCCCAATTTTTTTAATTTTTTAGGTTTTTGCTTGGCCGGGATCTGTGAGTTCAGGACTTTTTTAAGTGCCCTGTGTACAGTAAGGTCTGCATAGCGCCTGATGGGAGATGTAAAATGGCAATAGCTTGTAGAGGCCAATCCAAAATGCCCTTCATTGAAGGGAGAATATTTGGCCTGCATCATGGATCGAAGCAGTAGGCGGTTGACCAGAAATTCCAGGTCTGTATCCTTGGCCTCCTTGAGCAAAATTTGTAAGCTCTTAGGGTCTTTTTCCTTTGGCAGTTTTTGCCCTAACTGTGTTGAGGCCAGAAGTTTGAAAAGGGAATCCAGTTTGTCTTCATCTGGTTGAGGATGAATTCGATATAGAAATAAAATCCCCTTTTCTTCCAAAAAACTGGCCACGGCTTCATTGGCGGCAATCATAAACTCTTCGATGATTTGGTGAGCAAAATTTCTCACCCGCGGCCTGACCTGCAACTGACCGTCCCGAATATTAAAAAGAACTTCCGGTTCAGGTAGGTCAAAATCAATACTTCCCCGTTCTTTTCTGTTTTGAAGAAGAAGACGGGCCAGTTTGGAAGCATCTTTCAACATAGGTAGAACAGAGGCAATTTCTTTTTGCACTTTTTTGTTCTCCAGTTCCACGGCCTCATGCACCTGAGAGTAAGTCAGTCGATATTTGCTTTTGATAATCGCAGGATAAAATCGGGCTTTTTTACGTAAGCCTTTTGCAGAAAAGACCATTTCAGCAACCATGACCAGCCGGGGAACACGGGGTTTGAGACTGCACAGCCCATTAGAAAGCTTTTCTGGAAACATGGGTTCCACAGAGAGCGGGAAATAATAAGAATTGCCTCTTTCCTGGGCTTCTCTGTCCAGACTGGAGCCCAACTGCACATAGTGGGCAACGTCAGCTATGGCTACAAATAGTCTGAATTGACCTCCTTTTTTTTCCACAAAGATTGCGTCGTCAAAATCTTTGGCCTTAGCACCGTCAATGGTTACAAAATCAAGAAGTGTCAGGTCTTGCCGGCCATTAAAATCTTCGTGCACAGGAGAAGAGGGGAGAGCCTCAATTTCATTAATCACCGAAGAATCAAACTTGGAGGGTATGAGATGGTTTTTTTTGACCAGCTCTTCTTGTACCTTGAGGTCTAATTCCGGTCCTAACTTTTCCGTAAAGATGCCCGACCAAAGTCTTGCTTCCAGTTGTTTGTCTGGCCTGATAACGATTATATCTCCTGGTTTTAAGCGTAAATCAGGCTTTGTAATTTCCACAATCAAGGAAAGCTGAAGTTTTAAATCTGTTGGCCGGGTCAGATAGATATTTGGTCCTATTTGCTCTGTAACTTTGACTGTCAATTCCTGAAATTGCCTTTCAAGAATACGTACTACCCTGCCTTCAGGACTTTTACCTTTTTTTTGAGGGAGCAAAGCCACAAGCACCGTGTCTCCATGCCAGGCTCCTTCAAAGTTATTCGGGTGGATATAAACGTCTTTGCGTCTTTTGTCTTCAGGCAAAACAAAGGCTATTCCAGATTTTTGCATTTCAAATTTACCTTTGATCACAGGTAATTTGTTCACCAAACAATAGGCCCGCCCGGTTTGGATGAGTTTCCCCTGATTTACAAGTTCATTCAAGATTGCTCGAATCTTTTTTTTGTCCTGTTTTCTGAGGGCTAAGGTTTTATAGAGTTCTTTGCGGGTCAGAGGTTTGTCTGACTTTTTAAAGAGTTTAATGATGCTACGAAAATCAATTTTGTTTTTGGCCATATTTAAGTATCCTTTATTTTAAAGTTTGAAAGAGTATGTCTTTTTTATCATATTGTAAAATATACAACTGCAAGAAATCGATTTTTTCAGCTTGTGTCTGCCACGAGAACGGGAGTTACTTTTTGTAGGTATATATTTACAAGAGATTTTTTAAGTCTTTTCAACAAGATAATATTTTTCTTAATCATGATAACATAATTTTGTTTAAATTTTTACCGTTTGATTCTTATTTAATTTTCAAAACGTCGTTTCGCTAACCTGAGCGACCTAATGGTAGGTACTCTCTATATTTTTTTTGTTCAACTAATATTATGCTTCAACACTACATTTAAATCTTCTACTCCCTTAACCTTTTGCCCTTTTTTCCTCTTAATTTTGCCTTAATATTGTTTTTAGGAAAATTTGTTCAAAACGTTGCTCGTCTTGTGCATCAAACTGGACTTCTATTTCCAGGGCTAAGAGATATGGGTAGGTGAATTTTTTCAACTTAAGTGCGTCTTTTGTAGTACAAACTATGTGTTTGACTTTGTCGTTGTGAGCTAGCTGAAGAATATGCTCAAAGTCTTTTTTTTCAAAATGATGGTGGTCTGGAAAAAAAAGATGGTTTTTGGGTGGATAACCTAGGAAATGAGTGATGGTGGATAGGACTTTCTTTGGATTGGCAATGCCAGTGACCAGGATATATGGCTCGTTGTTTAAATGGGGTTGTCTTGTTTGTGTATTTAAGTTGATAAGTGTACGGGGACAAATGCGGAAGTAGAAAATAGGCTTGTTAAAAGGGGCTAGTTTCCGGGCTACATAAGTTGCCAGTGCCTGCGTATCTCTGTTCCAGGTATTGATCAAAAATATATCCGCCCGGTTAAGAGCTGTTTTTTGTTCTCGCCAGGGACCGGCCGGTATGACTTTATTCCAGTGAATCAAGAAGTCATTAGGGGAAAAAAGAACCAGATTCAGATGCCGGTGAACCTTCTGGTGTTGAAAACCGTCGTCCAGTATGAATAGGTCAGGATTTAGATTCGCTAAAGTCCATTTACCGGCTCTGGTTCGGTTTGGATCGACCACAACCTTAGCCAGGGCATGAGACCCGGCAAGAAGTAGGGGTTCATCTCCGCAAATTTTCGGATCATCATTCGCCCGGACCAGATGCGGATAGACAGGAGGCCTAGCTTTATAGCCGCGAGTGAGGATGACAGGACGCAGATTATGCTTGAGAGATAATTTAAGGAGATATTGACAAAAAGGAGTCTTTCCTGTTCCGCCCCAGGAGATATTTCCCACAGAAATGCAGGGTATAGGAGGGTTCCATGTATGGGAGGAGTGGGCCCAATAAGTAGACCTCAGGCGCATACCGAGCCCATAAAGTAGGCTAATGGGCCATAAAACAGGGTAGAGTTTTTTTTGCCAGGAAATCAAGTCAGACATGATTATAAGCCAGGCCACGATCCCTTCCTGGTAGGATAAGGATGCGTGACCTGGCTCCAAAAAAGTTAGTCGCGGGACTGACCAAAAAAGCGGAGAAGCATGAGAAAAAGGTTGATAAAGTCCAGATAGAGGGTCAGGGCTCCCAGGATTGTGCCCCTGCGCATGGCCAGTGAATCATCCAGGGGAGCGCTTTCACCCATCACTTTTAATTTTTGAGTGTCATAGGCAGTTAGGCCAACAAAGATAATGACGCCGATACCGCTGATGACAAAGTGTACTGCCGGGCTCTTTAAAAAGATATTTACGATGGAAGTCAGGATGATGCCCACCAGTCCCATGAACAAAAAGCTGCCCCACGAGGTAAGGTCTTTCTTAGTGGTCAATCCATAAATACTCATGGCTGCAAACATACCTGCACAAACCACAAATGTTGAAGCAATGGATGTGGCCGTGTATATTAAAAGAACAGCTGAAAGAGTAATTCCATTAAGGCCACTGTAGACGAGAAATAAAGATGTGGCGGCTGATGCTGACAAGCGGGTAATTCCTCCGCTGATGCCGACTACAAGCAGGAGTTCACCAATAATCAACCCCCAGAAGAGCAGAGGATTGCCAAAAATAGCCTGAATAAGAGTTGGGGATGTGGCCACGAAATAGGCTACCAGGGCTGTTAGCCCCAAACCTATGGCCATCCATTGGTAAACCCCGCGCATGAATACATTGAGGACTTCAGTCCGCACTTTAGGGGTGGAATAGGTGCGAAAATCTGCCATTGTTTCCTCCTAAATTAAAGGTTGTTGCCTGATTTATTTTTTACTATGTACATTTATAGCTGACCTGTCAAATTGTAAATAAAGTGCAAATAAATTCAATTTGTTAGTAAAGGGTGGTAGTATAATGTCAAATATCTCTGTGCAAAAGTTTAGTATGAAGCAACTTTTGGTCCAACTCCCACCGGCATTAGCCGCACTGGTTTTAAGTGTAGATACATGGCTTAAGCACAGCCAAAAACCAGGACTGTGTACTTCCCAATCTTGTCAGATAGTGAGTGAGTATGTTCGTTTTGGCGATACTTTTTTGATCGTGCTCGGCGCCTCGTTTTTTTGGCTATTGTGGCTTCTCCTTTTTTTTGCCTGCCGTTATGATAAAAAATGGTTGTGGGGCGCAAGTTTAACTTTATTGCTTGGTAGTTTGGCTTTTGATGGAGGTCTGCTCGGCTTTCAATTTATGGCGCTTAAGGAGCGCTGTGCTTTGTGTATCGGCGTGGGCCTGGCATTATTTTTTTGCCTCGTATTTTTCGCCTGGTTCAGACGTTCACTGACTATCGCTGTTTTAGGATTTGCTGTGTGGGTCGGTGGGTTTACAGCTAATTCGGTACTCAAGTTTTCTCCCAAAACTCCACAGTTGAGTGATGTTACGATTCTTTCTTGGCCTGGCAAAGATACCAGAGATTGGCCTAAATTTTATTTGTTTTTTAGTCTGCACTGTGATCATTGTAGCAAATTAATGGCTAATCTAGCTATTAATAACCCAACTGCCTTTAAATGGCATTTAAACCCTCTGGATGCTAAACCGTCAGATCTACAAAGAATCGCTCATATTCTAGCTGCGGAAAAAGAGACTAAGAATCTATTTTTGGAGATACTACGTATAGAAAGCTTAGAGCAGGTTGACCCCATTTCAGTTCCGGAAGGCCTTGAGGAAAAGATTAAAAATGTACGAGATTATTTTAGAGGCCATGGTTATAAGGGTGTGCCGCTGTTGATCATTGATGAGAATCCGGGCAAGAGAGTAGTACTGAGCGGTGAAAGATACATCTTAAATTACTTGAAGAAAAAGGGTGTTGTCGTAACAAGCATTGTGTTTCCCAGAAAAGAGTTAAGTGACTAGACAATGGATAGATAGTGTTTTTTAGCTAGACGCAAAGACGCAAAAAAAAAAGGGCAGATTCATGCCCCTTTTTTTGCGTCTTGAGAACGTTAAATTAGGGATTCTTTACTTCGCCCCGCGCATGGCGGGACGAAGTATGACTTAGTATTCCAGGATTTTTGGGTTAACAATTTCAATTTTTGCCTTATTGCGAAGGTCGGTTATGAAGGCTTGGAAAAGTTGTTGTTCCTGGATACGGGCATAAGATGCCAGCCAGAATTTCTTTTCTTTGGCAAAGTCCTCCTCTTTAGGGAGGATATGTTCTTTGGCCTGGGCCAGTATATAGCCACTAGGCAATTCATAGGCTTTGGACAACCAAGTACCAGGTTCGGCCTGAAAGAGGTCTTCTACCAGTTCAGGATTAAAGCCCAGTTTAGGAATAAAGCCTCTCCGGCCAAAAGGTTCACTTGTTTTAATTTTATCTTTGAAACCCGGAGCAGGTTTCTCTTTGGCTGCCAGAATTTTAGCGAGGGCATCCTCAGCTTCTTGTTTGGCAAGAGCCATGGCCTCTTGCTTAGTCAGAAGTTGGATAATGTCGTCTTTTACTTGCTCCAGAGGTTTTGCCTGGGCAGGTTTCTCATCTAATTTTTGGGCCAGTACATAGCCATCTTCAAGCATGATCGGGGTCTGGGTAACTTCGCCTGTCTGAAGCTTAAAGAGTTTATCTATAGCAGTTGGAGGTAATCCTAGGTCTAGAGGCCCTTGCTTACGGGTAAAGAAGCCAGATTCCTCGACGCTCAAGTTGAATTTCTTAGCGGCTGTTTTAAGGTCGGATCCGGTGACCACCAGTTCCAAAACATTGTCCAAAAGGTCTGCAATCTTATCGGCGGCCTTTTCCTGGCCAATAGTCTCCTTAATTTCTGCTTTAACCTCTTCCAGAGGCTTAGTCCCGGGAGCTTTATAGTCATCCACTTTAATCAAGTGCAGGCCAAACCTGGTGCGTACCGGTTCACTGATCTGACCTGGTTTTAAGTCAAAAGCGGCCTCCTCAAATTTTTTAACCATCTGACCTCGGCCAAACCAACCCAGCTCTCCTCCGCGCACGCTGCTTGGCCCCTGAGAATATTTTTTTGCCAGTTCCTCAAATTTTTTCCCTTTTTTTAACTCAGCCTGAATGCGGGCAATTTTTTTCTTTGCAGCCTGAACTTTCTCTTCCGGAGCATCGGGGTTCAATTTTATCAAAATATGCTTGGCCTTGACCATCTCTTCTTGTTTAAACTGCTCTTTGTGTGCCTGGTAATAATTTTTTACTTCCTGATCAGAGATATTTTCTTTATCAGCCAAGGCATTTGGGGTTAGTTCCAGATAGGCGATTTTAATCTTTGCCGGCTCCATAAACTCGTTTTTGTGCTGGTTATAGTATGTTTCCACGGCTTTTTGATCCGGCTTGACCTTGTTCTTAAAGTCCAGCCAGTCGAACTGAATGTAGTTCATCGTCATTTGTTCGCGGGCAAAATTAAAAAACTCGCGTACCTCCTCATCGGACGGAGTGGTGGGCAAGGCAATATAGTTCTGAACTTTTTGCATGAGCAGATTGTGAGCGTAGTCCTCTTCAAACTGGGCCGGTGTCAGGCTGTTGGCCTTTAGAACCTCTTGATAGCGGGAAGGATCAAATTGTTTGTTTTCATTTAAAAAGACCGGGATTTGAGAGATTTCGTATCTTAGTTCTGCCGGGGTGATAGTTAATCCCCATTCTTTAGCCTTTTGAGTCAGCAGTTCTGCATTGATAAGCTGATTCAACACTTGTTCTTTGAAGCGCATGTTTTTCAGAGCTTCATCTGTTAAGTTGGGATTTTGCTGGCGCATGGCCCGGACACTGCTTTCATAAGCCCGGACGAAATCTTGAACGAGGATGGGCTTATCATTGACCAAGGCCAAGGTGGAAGCATTATTGCTGCGGAAACTACCCACTCCCCAAAAAATAAATACAACCACAATTAATCCAAAAAGTAATTTTATAGCCCAAGATTGAGCATTTTGACGTATCTTATCTAACATTGCTACTCCTTTTTTTGTATATCTTTTGATAAGTATGGACCTGTATAAGGTTCAATTTTGTCCTGCTTTAACCAAGATTTAAATGGTGCATTTTTTTGCAGGCAAAAGTTTGAGATTGCTTCGTCGCTTCGTTCAGGCTCGCTTCTCGCAATGACTTAGCGCCCATACTGTCATTGCGAGGGCAGCGAGGCTGCCCGTGGCAATCTCACCCATTGGATGAAAATCGTTGGCTCAAAATGTATTTTTATTTCAATGTGTTTAATGTAAAACTAAATTAAAAATCGCTCAATTTAGCCAAGATTAAATGCTAAACAATAAATGTTAATTTTTTAAATATCTTAAGGTCTAAAAAAATGCCAAAAGTGTAAACGTATATTTTTATTACGCGTTTTTGTTTACTTGAACTTTAAGGTTTAAGAATTAATGGGCAGTAAACTAATTTTTAAATTCCAGCAAGTCAGAGTTTCCCATGTCTTATGGTCTAGTCTGACCCGGACTGTATGGTAAGATTCGAACCCCTCCTTAGGCGGGCTCAGTAGACAGTTGTTGAAAGAGATAAGTGAGTGTTTATGACATCAAAATATGTAACGGTGAATAACTTGGCCCTACCTTTGTGGGGTGTTAAATGTGAAGTATCCAGGACAATTTTATGAGTCAGTGGACAAACCCCATTTTGACTACCAAATTAGAAATCAGGAGTGAAAAAAAATTATGAAAAATTGTCCTCTTAAGTAAGGTTTGGCCACAATCTCTTATTCAATTTGTTTGGTTTCGAAACTTGAAAGATCATCTGCGGATTCTTCCAGGTCTAGAATTTGCGTGTCCAAATATTTTTGGACTTTGAATTGGGTAATATTTTGTAGTTTACGGTAAATTTTGAACACACGTTCACTTTCGGTGGTGATTATCTTCTGGTGACGCCTGATACGTTCTACATTAGTCGTTTCGGTGCGTGCTAGGAGTTGGGCGGAATTAACTATTGCTGTTAGAGGTTGAGCCAGTTCGTGACTGATAGCTCCGGACATGGCCAGGGCAGCATTGAGTCTATCCCGTGTTTCTTCAGCACTGATATTACGTAGAATCCAGATCAAGCCACTGTTTTTATTTTGTTCATCCGGGATGATAATACAGGTTACATCCCATTGTTTACTGTTTAGGTCTAGTGTAAATTTTTGGGCGAGATCGCGGGCTAATACGTCTTTCTGAAGGGTGGAAAGATATTCGGATATCTGATTTTTGACTTCCGGGATGAGGTCAAAAACATTGTCAGCCTTCTCATTACCAGTAAACGGAATAAAATCATTTTGCGCAGCCTTGTTGGTAAAAAAGATATCTCCTTTGAGATTGGTGTGGATAAGAGGAAAAGGCAACCTGAGCAGGATATTTTGCATGATTTCTTGTTGGTTGCGCAGCTGATTTTTTAAAAGAACCAGAGAATTAACATCATGGATCAGCTGAAAAGCCCCCAAAACCTTGTCGTTCCTCACTATGCGCATGGCAGTGATCTGATAATAGCCTTGAATGCGGGAACGGAGAGGGATAAATCCCGATACTTGGATGCCATTGGGGAAGGATTTAATATTTGTGTCCTGTTCATTGAAAATTTGGCGGATTACATCGGGATCAAGACTTTCTAAAATTAATTGACCAACCAAGGGGCGATGATAAGGATAAAATATAATGCCGACCTTTTTTTTACCCAAAACATCCTTAGCCTTGACCCCTGTCATTTGTTCACAATGTTCGTTCCAATAAACAACTCGACCCTGGCGGTCATAGACGATGATGGCAAAGGGCAAGGCATGAACGACTTGCTCTAAAAAAATATTTTTGTCCAAGGCTTTTTGTTTATGGACTGATTTGGCTAAAAATAGAGTGTGCAGCAGCTGGCCGGGAATATTTTCAGAAAGGTCTACATCGCTGGGCAGGTTACGGCGGAGTTCCTGTTTGAGGGCCGGATCGGGATCGAGGTTGATGATAGAGTCTATCTGGTGTTGAGCTAACATATCTTGCCAATCGAAATAGTGCGGGATGTCCAGCTCAATGGATTGCCCGTCAGTAGTGGTTACAGCTACAAGACGACCCAACTGTTCCCATTCTCTCTTGTTTTTAAAGAAACTTCTGGCCATGTAAGCCACTTTTTTACTTGGTCCAATCAAAGCGAACTTTGGTGTCATTATAAGCTGATCTTGTTTATTTATTCATTAAAAGCGGCCAACTCATATTCAAGTAACCAAATGTTTATCAATTGATTTTTAAAATTCATAAGTTAAACGGTTGATTTTTTTGCGGCGCAGATCAATTTCGACTTCTAGACGCAATTTTTCTTGCTGCAGGGAAAATATCTGTTCGGGAAAAAATTTTCCTGTCTTAGGATCCTCTTGATTCCTTAGTTCAATAAGTTTTTGTAAGCATTCTTTTTTTTGCTTTTCTAATTCTTTGATTTCCTTATTTAAGGCTTCAATTTCACGAGACAATGAATCGCCGTCGACCTGGTTGGTCATTTTTCTCTCCTGCATTAGTTGGTGTTAGTTGATTTTGCGGGTCCGGTAGGTTTTGAAATATTTTCCAGAAGTCTGGCCAGATAGCGGTTAAACTGCCAGGATTGGCCAGACAAACGCCCTTGAAAATAAATGAACTCAGTGCATAGCCTAATGTCCAATATGGGTCAGGACTATGCCAGAGTTCTTTTCTGTGACCCTTATCTTGAAAGTTGATTTCCAGACGACTGGGGTAGAGATTAAAATCTAAATTTAGAAATTTTAACAGGTCTATAGCAAATTCGGCCTGCTCAGTGTCGGTAGGCATAAATATGGTGGCCGAGCTTTTAAAGGTAAGTAGCAAAGGCAGAGCAAGGGGAGCGAGTTCAGGGTAGTCGCTTATGTCAATAAAACATTCAGCAGGCCTGTGATCTGGGATGGCAGTAATCTGATCTGCTGATGTCGTAAGCTTCAGGCCTGCCTGGCCAAGCAGATTGTAAATGGCCGTAGCAAGTGAACTGTCTTTTGGCCAATGCCCACGAAGTGTTACCTCTCCGCCAGCAAAGAGTGGCAGAGCCAGTAGATAGGCACTAAGTAAGGGATCCAATTGCAAATGAAAATTTTTTAAAAGTTCCGGACGGCCTGGGTGAATGGTTAGACTCTGTTCGCTAAGTAAAGTTTTTATGCTCCAGCTTTGCATAACTCTTTGGATTTGTTTGACCTTTTCGAGCTGAACCCCATGCGAAAGGTTAATGGTCAAGGGACTGGAATAGGTGCATGCTGCTAAAGCAAGGGCCAGGACAAAATCCGGATCAACAGGCTCTGGCAGGGTGATTTGGCCTGGAATTTGTCCGCTGGCCTCTAGTTTGGCAGGAAGAGAGAAGCTTTGGGGGAAGGTAGAACTAAGTCTTGCTCCCAATTGGGGCAGGATGTCCTGGATAGGTTTTAAATTCAGCATCTTGAGGTTAGCAGCACTGGTAAACTTTGTTACTCCAGCCTCACCTAAGCTTAGGCAGAGCAAAAGATAAAAATTGAATGCATTTTGGCCTACAAAGATGGATTTGTTGACGCAGGTTAAGGTAGCCGGCTCTGAACTAAAAATTTTGTCTTTCCATGTAAGCCTTGCTCCACACTGGTTTAAGGCTTTAATTAATTCGATGAGAGAATCGTTGATGGGGAAATTATCTATGTGTACAGGTTTGTCTGCCAAGGCGGCCAAAAAAGTGCATATCCTGGCTTGAAAAATATCTCTTGGGCCTTCTATGTGGACATTGAGTGGCTTTTTAGTGGGGTATAGACAAAAAGGTTTGTCTGAAAACTTTTTCTTCTCAGCCTGGCCATAGCTAAGGCTATTTAAAATAGTAAACAATTGGCGATAAGCCCTCTGGTTTTCCCCTTTGAAATGATTTTTCCATAATGACCAGAGCCTTTTCTCCAGACCAGAATCCACTAGGCTTTTATTTTTCTCCATTCTTTTTTGAGCAATTTTGCCCAAAAGACGAGTTCTTTTGTTGATCAGGACGGCCAGCTTTTGCTCTGTCTGCTCTAACTCTTCGTTCAAACTCAATTTATATTTATCCATTTTCCTCTTCTATTTTTAAGGTTTCTTTCTCCGGTTTTTGACATAAAAAATAAGATCGCAATTTTGTCGGGGTTATTTTTTGCAAGTCATTGGAGAAAACTAAATGTAAGTCCTATACGAGGGTCGCTAAGCTGTGATTGTTTACAACTAAATTTTAAACTTCGTGCAAAGATAAGGTTTTAGCACGAGCATCTTCGTTTAGCCCAAAGTGAAGGAGGATGCTGGTAAATAATATTGCTCTTTCAACAAGGCTATCGACAAGCATATATTCATCAGAACTATGATCTGCATCTCCAATTGGTCCTAGGCCGTCAATAACAGGAATCCCTGCTTGGGCGATAAAGTTTGCATCGGATACGCCACTGCGGAACTCTTCCCGAATGGAAATGTTCATGCCATGGGCAACGCGTTGAATTTCAGAGAACAACAGTCTGTTCTGTTCTGTTTGTTCCATAGGTGGACGTGAAGAAAGAATTTTATATTTGGTTTGTGTGCCATTAATGACACTGCGTGCACAAATGGCGTCTAGATCTTGTTTAATTTTACGTTTATCCGTTTTTTTATTAAACCTGATATCCAGATAGGCAGAAGCCCTTTCGGGCACAGTGTTTGGCCCTATGCCTCCCTCTATCTGGCCCACATTTACAGTTATTCCAAGATCATAATCATTCAATTGTTCGAGTGCAATAACTTTGTGCGCGAGTTCCAAAATAGCGCTTTTTTTCCCAGTATGGGCAAAGCCGGCGTGCCCCGCCTTGCCTTTGACGTCTATGCGGACATTCAATTTACCTTTTCTTCCTGTAACGACCTCGCCGTTTAGCCCTCCACATTCAAGAACAAAGGCCAGAGAACTTTGCCGGGCTTCGGAAATTATCAATTGTTTTGATTTAGGAGACCCGATTTCTTCATCTGAGTTAAAGATAAAGGTTATTGGGATGTCGTGCAAGACTCCAAGATGATGAAGGGCTTTGAGGGCAAATATGCCAACTACAAGTCCTCCTTTCATGTCGATCACGCCAGGCCCGTTTATGAGCTTGGCTCCATGTTTGTGTTCAAAACAATTGAATCCTTTATCAGGAGGAAATACAGTATCTGTGTGACCACAAATTAATATTTTTTGTGGATCTTTTTTTACTGTAGCTGCTGTTAAATTGTCTCCTAAGTCAGAGTTTTCATATCTTTTAAAATGTAGATTTAAACCTGATAATTCAGATATAATTTCATCTACGACTCTATCTACACCCGGTTTGTTGTAAGTCCAGCTGTTAGTCAGTACTATTTTTTCAAGGAACACAAGCATTTTCTGCTTATGTTCCTTGAAAAATTCCACAATTTTTTTATTTGTCATGTGTTATTTATTGTATTTTGCGAATGCGAAATTGTCGTTATCTTCATATATATTAACATCTGCATCAGGATATTTTACTTCCTCGCCGCTCCATGGTTTTTTCAAGATTAGATCGTTATTGTCACGTCCGATCACATTGCTTCTGTGAAGAGGTATTTTGCCTCCGGCTGTCGCTATATATCTCGGAATAGCATCGCCGGATATGTTTCCGTACATACTTTCAATAATATCTCGACCTTTTTCTATAGGCACTCTGAGGTGAACAAATTGTGGGTTGCGATAGCTACAATTAAAGACATAATATGGACGAACATATGCTTCATGTATTGTCTCGCAAAGTTTCCACATTTTTACTTTTGAATCGTTTATCCCGCGCAGTAAGACTGCTTGATTGAGTACAGCACTAACTCTCTTAGAGATTTGTTTGAAAGCTTCTTTAGAGACAGGAGTTATTTCCTGTGCGGTATTAATCTGAGTTACTACGCGAATCGGTTTGATATCATTGCTTTCTTCAAGTATGTCAAGTAGTTCTGTGTCGATTCTCTGTGGGGTGGTTACTGGAATACGTGTGCCAAGCCGTTTAACTTTTACATGATCAATGGAGTCTAATTCGTTTAATATCCAGCGAATATATTCATTGGGCAGAACAAATGAATCTCCTCCAGTTATTAAGACATCTCGGATAAAGGTATTTTTTTTGATGTACTCAAAGGCTTCTCGGTATGCTTCTTTACTGTAGATACGGTCTTTTTTGCCAATATGTGCTATTCTTAAACAATGCGTGCAATACATGGCACATATATTGGTAGCTTTAATGGTTACAACTCTGGGATAAAATTGATCAATCAGCCTGGCTGGAGAGTGGTCGGCAGCCACTGGAGGAATTTCTACCCCAGCATTGTCAACCATTTCCCCGGTTGGGACGGACTGGAGAAGCACTGGGTCATTAATTCGGCCAGGCATGATAAGGCTCGCATAATATGGGGTCAGTCTCATACGGTAATGTTTGGTAACGCGGGCAATGTCTTTGATAGCTTTTTCAGGAAGGTCTAGTATTTGGGCTAAGGTTTCAAAATCCTCAATAGCATATCTGAGCTGGCCTTTAAAAGTATTCCAATCGTCGTCACTAATGCCTAAAACCTTTTTTATTTTTTGAATATTTTTTTCTATATCCGGCCAAAGTTCAATTCCACTAGGAGCTTCTTTATCCTTTATTTGCAAGTATTCTTGGACTCTTGAGTTGGCGGCCTGGACAATAGGTAGAGCTCTGCCTACGCGTCCCCCAATACTCACTTCATGTTCATCTATTTGTTCATGTTTTTTGGCTAATTTTAATAGGTCATCTTTAGATATCCCAAACTCATCAGGCGAGATACCATTTTCCTTTTTCGCTTTTCTTAAAATTTCAAAAAGTTTTATAATTGGCGTTGTTAAATTTTTTTGTTGGGCAGTTTCTAATAAAGAAACAACTTCTTTTTTTAAATCGTCTGGTAAGCTGTTCTTCGTGCCGCCTTGAGCATAAAGCTCATCAAGCAATTCTTTAGTATAATCATCTAAGCTAGGTTCATTTACCTCTAAATTGGACATTGATTTCCTCCTGACTGTTGCCCTGTAAAAAAGAGTTTTTACAGGGGAGTACTGAATGTTAGATGTTTTATTAATTTAAATTGTTATTAGCATATACTTTTTGCATGTGCATCTTAAACAAATGCTCATGAAAAGAATCAAGCTTTGCATGGTTGGACTAAGATTATTCGGCAATCAATAATTTCAACAAGGTTATGAGTTGTGGAATCCGGGCCTTAAATTTCAGCACGCATCTAAACTTTTTTAGATTTTAAATGTCTCTTTAACTGTATACTTTAGAAAACGCTTGCCATACTCAATGCCGCTTAACATGTCTTCGCGATTGTTCGCCACAGAAACGATTCTTCCTAAAAAGGTTCCGGATTTGATAATAAAATCATTTCCAATATGTTCCATAATAATAAAATCTTTCTTTAATTCTTTGTTAGCAACTTTTTTAAAAACTTCTCTTTCGTTTGGATCCTGGGGTATATATCCGTCAGTTGTGGCAACGTTGTTGATTTTCATATTATAGGTGCCCCAGTATATGTTATCTGTTTTGTCTTTCAATTCAATTGTATTGCTTGGAAACCTATTTTCCTTCACAGCATAATATTCTAACTCCGGCAACATGGGAGAACCTTTGGGCAATAGTTGTTCAAGTGTACAACAAAATTCCATTGTTGTCCCTTGTTTTCTTGAGTTAATTTCCATAAAATATATATTATCATTAACCACTATATAATCACATCCATATATACCTCGATATCCCATCTTTCCAATATGTTGACCCACCTTAACAGTATACTCTTTTAACTTTTTAATTATTTCATCAGGTAAGACTGAAGGATAAGTGGAGCCAACAAACCTGTTTCCATCTACTATACACTGATCAGCGACACCAGCAATATATACATCATTTTCATTCGCAACTATTGCGAGGACAGTAGGGTCATATTCATGTGGGATATATCTTGAAATGAGATAGGTTGCGTTTTTGTCGTCAAATTTTTTCAATATCTCTTGCCTGGTGCTAGTTACAGCGCTGCAAGAACCAGCAGCGCTATATTCTTGGCTGATAAAAATGCCATCTTCCCATTCACTCCGCATTTTTTTTGCTTTAGCCAGGAGGTCTTCTAGCCCTTGACAAATGTCAAAGTCGGGCATGGGAACGATTTTGTTAAATGTCTTGTATTGAAAAATTTTGTTATTAAGCTTATGAGCGATATTACTTTTGGGTCCCAGAACAGATACCCCGTCAATCTGATCCAGAGTCATTTCGGGCAGGCTCTCATACATATAAATATATAAGTGATTTTGCTGCCTTAAGATTGTCTGTATTAAGTCTTGTACATAATCATTATTTGATACTTCTTTCATAAATCGTTTGGCATCGATTCGGCAGCATACCTTTTTCCCGGTTTTCTCCAAGTGTTTTTCAGCTTCTGGATTTATTACAATTAGATTCTTGTAATAGTACTGATCAAAAAAATCAGAAACTATAGCGATAAAATCAACTTTTTTATTATATAGTTTTTGAAAAAAATCTTTTAAGAAAAAGTTTAACCCATAAGATTTAAGCTCGCCAATATAAAGAAAGTAATATGTATCAGGTTTGATTTTAATGTTAGAATAAATTGTTTTGCTCATCACATTTCCTATATTTTAATAGTTTTTCTAAAATAGAAATTTAAAAAAGTTTGCGGATAAATAATCATAAAAAATATCTATATAATATCAGCACCAAAAATAAATAGCTTTTATGTGCTGTTTTTTAAGATGTAAGGAGGGGGCTCTTGCCTTCAAGCTTTGTGCTGTAAAAGAAAATTTAGAAGTCAGAAAAAATGGAGGGGACAACATCTGGTAGAGTAGTCCTTTTAGAAATTTGTCTTTACTAAAATATTTGCTGCGGCATTGACTTTTAAAATGATGATAGCTAATTTTTAATTATGTGGTTTGTATGCATCACTAGATTTATTCGGTGAACAGTGTTGCATAATTTTGTGAATGTAAACATTGAATTAAGTTTAGATAAAGCAGCTTGTTTGTTTTTTATGGACACGTCCACAAGAAAAGTTAGTATAACGCAAATAGTATCATTACAGGAATGGAAAATTACAAAAAAGTGTGCTATCCTTATTGGGTGGTTGTAAAATTATATTTATTGCTCAGCAAAGTCAAGACGGTTCAGATATGTTATTTTGATTGTTAAATAATAATTTAGCTGTTCTTTAGTGGAGGGTTTGTTGCGCTTTTATCATAGGATTTTATAAGCAATTGATTGTAAATGCACAGGTTTGCAGTGTAGTTTTTTAAAAGCTTTAACAATAAAACAATAGGGGTAAAGTAATGGGAATCTATAAGCACATTTTGGTTATGACAGATTTTTCGCTTGACTCAGAGCATGCTGTAAAAGTTTCTGCCCAGATGGCATTGTTTTTTAATGCAAATCTAACAATACTTCATGTTGCTCATGATGAAAGTCAATTTTCTCTGTTTATTAATAAAAATGATTATGCACAGATAAAGGAGAAAATAGATGAAGAAATAAAGGATAATTTCAAACAATTAGAAATAAAAATTCCTGAATTGAGAGAAGTGCAGTATAATGAAAAAGTAAGGCGTGGGACTCCTTATGTTGAGGGACTTTTAGAAATTGAAAGTGGCGATTACGATCTCGTAGTAGTAGGCTCTCATGGTCTAAGTGGCATTAGGACATTTTTTTATGGAAGTACTTCAGAAAAAATAGTAAGACGTTCCCCTGTAGCTGTGCATATAACACGACTTAAATAGAGATTTGCTTGCCCTATATTTAGGTCCCATGATGAAATTGAATTCATTATAGGTTAATAAATAAAAGAGGCGCCTCTTAAGGCGCCTCTTTTACGCTAGCTGGCCAGTGTTCTGGCCCTGGAGGAGGGTAATCAAGTTGCCTAGCCGCGCATGTTTTTAAACGGGCGAAAGAGTTTCGCCAGTGCTTGTTTTCGGCTCATAACCGGCGGCAAGGACAAACCAGCCACAGCGAATTCAT
>NZ_CEYAEZ010000018.1:0-39732 GCF_982781345.1 Desulfovulcanus sp. | reverse complement strand
TGCTCTGTCCGCAAGCAAGTTTAGTTAGGTCCAAGTTTTTGTACCAGCATGAAAGGAACCAAGACTAGAATAAACCATGGAAATTAAGTTGATAAAGAGGTTCGGTCACAGGCTCTATACCTCATTCCCTTAAGCAGCCCGAAACAGCCTGCCAGCATCATATCTCCGCCGGGGCTCAAAAAATGGACATCAAAACCCTTAAGCATTTTCCGTTTAGGCCCGAGAACAAAAATAGGCTCGAACCCTTTGGCTTCAGTCGGCAAGTCAAGAACCAGACAACCATGGCCATTGTCTGCAAAAACCTGGTCATTGGTCAGGCTGCCCTGTCGGAACCGTTCTAGTTGCCGCATAAGCTTTTGCCCATCAAGTAACCCGGTATGATGTTCATAGATCCCCCATACTTTTTGCTTATAGACTAAAAAAGCAATGGTATGACTGTTACCGACATTAACCACACAAATACCTTGAGAGGAAGTCATATCCTCTACTTCCGGGACGAACAAGGCCCCCAGTAGAGCAGCAGACCCAGTATCTGCGACCATGCCAGCTCCAATCATATTTTTTAGACTTTTTAAGCGAGTAAGCTGCCGTGGTGGTTCAGAAAATATAAGCTCTTCTAAGCGTCCTTGCGAGTTACGCAAAAAGTCTTCCCAAAGTTCAAACCGCCCGCGGCGGTTGCTTGTTCCTGGATGAAAACCATGATCCTGAACACAGGCCAGGACAAAATCAGGATAATCAAGTCCGCTCAAAGACAAAAATGACTGCCAGAATCCCGGATCAAAATCAGTCAAATACACAGGGCAAAATCCAGGCGGACAGCTTTCAGTTATATTAATACCCATATCTTCCACCTTTCGCATATCATCAGAGATGGCCAGGGCCGCCTGGGGATGTGCTGCTACTTCCAGGCCTTTTCTTAAATGGCCTTTCAAAGCAAACTTGAATCCTCCACCCATGTTTTGACCATAAAGATAGATATTTTTTCCCTGTTTTGTCAGTTGTGCAATCCTCTGACCAACAATAACAGCAGGCGAGGGAAGAATAAATTTCGGGCAGTTCTCAATCTCCCGCTCAGGAATATAATACAAGACGTCTTGGGTACCACTACCTATATCCAGGCATAAAACTTTTTGCATAGCTGTTTCCTTCAAATTCCTTTTTTGCGGTTAATCTTTTGAAAAATCACTATTCCGCCAGCCACATTTGTCGAATCCAGCTTTTACCCTTCATATAAAAAGGGCAGGATTAACCTGCCCTTTTTATGCCTGTTTTGTCTATACCTTAACCTATGTTAAATCCCAGGCGGCCATCAACTACATCCACAACAACTTTCTGGCCGTCATTCAAACGTCCAGCAATGAGTTCCTTGGCCAGTCTGGTCTCTATGTTATGCTGCAGGTACCTGCGTAAAGGTCTTGCTCCATAGACGGGATCATAAGCCTCTCTTGCAATAAATTCCCTGGCCTGTGGTGTTAATTCAAGTTCGATCTTGCGCTCTTCAAGACGTTTTCTTAAATCATTAAGCAACAGGTCGATAATCTTTTTGATCTCCTCAAGAACCAGAGGTTTAAACAGGACTATCTCGTCAATCCGGTTCAAGAACTCCGGCCTGAAATGACCGCGCACAACACTCATTACCTGTTCACGCACACCAGGCTTTAACTCGCCTGTTTCTGTGATCCCTTCCAACAGATATTGTGAACCGAGGTTTGAGGTCATAATGATAATGGTATTTTTAAAATCAACAGTGCGGCCATGACTGTCTGTAAGGCGACCATCATCCATAATCTGCAACAGGATGTTGAACACATCCGGGTGGGCCTTTTCCACCTCATCAAAGAGGATAACCGAGTACGGTTTGCGCCGCACAGCCTCGGTAAGCTGTCCACCCTCATCATAGCCCACATATCCCGGAGGAGCACCAATAAGCCTGGCTACTGTATGCTTTTCCATGTATTCAGACATATCGATGCGGATCATGTTCTCTTCTGTGTCAAAAAGAGTCCGGGCCAAGGTCTTGCATAATTCTGTTTTTCCCACACCGGTTGGACCAAGGAACAAAAAGGAGCCAATAGGCCGGTTAGGATCCTTGAGACCGGCTCTGGCTCTTATGACTGCATTGGCAACAGCGTCCACAGCCTCGTCTTGGCCAATAACCCTTTCATGCAACACCTCGGATAGTTTTAACAGCTTCTCCCGTTCTCCTTCCATGAGCTTGGAAACCGGAATGCCAGTCCACTTGGAAACTATTTCCGCAACATCATCCGGGCCGACCTCTTCCTTGACCAGTGTTTTGCCTGAACTGGCCTCAACAAGCCTGGCCTCTTTCTCGGCCAGTTCCTGCTCAAGCTGCGCCAGTTTCCCATAACGTAGTTCTGCAGCCTTGTTGAGATCATAGGCCCGTTCAGCAGCCTCAATTTCCAATCTTGTCTTTTCTATCTCTTCTTTTAGGCTGCGCAAGGAATTGATGGCCTGTTTCTCCTTCTCCCACTGGGCCATGAGCGCTGCCTGTTCTTCTTTCAGGTCAGCCAGTTCTTTGGCCAGCTTTTCCAGCCGTTCCTTAGATGCCGGGTCTTTTTCTCTCTTGAGTGCCTCCTGTTCAATTTCCAACTGCATAACCTTGCGGTTGATCTCATCCAGCTCCGTTGGCATGGAATCGATTTCCGTGCGAATCTTGGCTGCGGCTTCATCAATTAGGTCAATGGCCTTATCTGGCAATTGCCTGTCCGTAATATAACGATGAGAAAGCATTGCTGCTGTAACCAACGCACTGTCGCTTATGCGCACACCATGGTGCACTTCAAAGCGCTCTCTAAGGCCGCGCAAAATGGAAATAGTGTCCTCAACACTGGGTTCTTCCACCAGGACCGGCTGAAAACGTCTTTCCAGGGCCGGATCCTTTTCAATATATTTGCGGTATTCATCAATGGTTGTAGCGCCAATACAATGCAGTTCTCCCCTGGCCAGCATGGGCTTGAGCAGATTGCCCGCATCCATAGCCCCTTCGGTCTTGCCTGCGCCAACAATGGTATGAATCTCGTCGATAAAAAGAATGATTCTGCCTTCCGATTTCTGGACCTCTTTTAAAACGGCTTTAAGGCGCTCTTCAAATTCACCCCGATACTTGGCTCCGGCAATCAAAGCTCCCATATCCAGGGCAAAGATGGTTTTGTCTTTTAACCCTTCAGGGACATCCTGTTTGAGAATTCTCTGGGCCAGTCCTTCAACAATGGCGGTCTTACCTACACCGGCCTCACCTATTAAAACCGGGTTGTTTTTTGTCCGTCTGGACAAAATGCGAATACACCGCCTAATCTCACTGTCCCGGCCAATTACCGGATCCAGTTTACCCTGCCTGGCTTCTTCCACCAGGTCCCGACCATACTTCTTCAGGGCATCATAGGTATCTTCAGGATTAGCCGAGGTCACTCTCTGGTTGCCCCGTATTTCCGTTAAGACAGACAGGATTTTATCCTTATCCAGCTTAAAGGCCTGGCAAACTTTGCCCACGCCAGTGGACGGAGACTCGTCCAGAAGAGTTAGAAAGATATGCTCTACACTGACATATTCATCCTGCATATTTTTGGCCAAATCCTGGGCCTTCAGCAGGATGTTATTCACCCTTCCGGTAACATAAATCTGGCCGGGCTGCACTCCGGGCCCACTTACCTTGGGCAATTTCTCAAGCTGGCGCTCAATATCCTGGCTGATAGCTGATATATCGTAACCGGCCCGTTCCAGAATCCTGGGAACCAGACCATTTTCCTGGTCTACCAGGGCCTTAAATAAATGTTCTGCATCAATCTGCTGATGCCCGTGTCTTAAGGCTATATTCTGGGCATCAGAGATTGCTTCCTGCGATTTTTGGGTAAATTTACTTATATCCATAAAACATTCCTCCTTTGTTTCGTGATTAGTAAATCACTCGCTTCCAAGCTCTACGTGGAACCGAGTGGAAATTTATTAAGTAAGAGCTTGTAACTGTTTGATTTTTTTCTCCAATTGCTCAACCCTATCCACCAAATCCACTATGATCATTCCGGCTAAGGTTGACAATTCAAAATCTTTACAAATACGCACCAGTTTTTGCACCCGAAAAATTTCACTGTAGGGAAACAGATAATTATCGCTTTGCGTGCAAACATAATGTACCCACCCCATATCTACCAGTTCAGCTAGTCTATACGGACTGATTCCAGTTTTATGCACAAATTGACTCCAATGGATCAGGTTCGAGCAAACCGGTGAAGACTCTTCTTTTACCTTAATTTTTGTCATTTTTTTTGAAAACCTCCCCTTCTAGATGGCTAACAAAAAACCAAGATTCATATGTAAAATCTATTTTTTACACATGAACCCTTATTTGCTCAAAATTATTGGCGGGGATTAAAGTTCGACTCCCTTGCCAACTTCTCCCACAACTCTTTTTCTCGGGGCGATAAACTTTTTGGTGATTTAATCACTACCCGCACCAGTTGATCACCTTTTCGTGCTCCACGACCCAATCCTTTCCCCTTGATGCGTAGTTTCTGTCCGCTACTTATTCCCGGGGGAATACGCAGCTCTACCTGCCCCTCCAGAGTCGGAACCCTGAGTCTGGTTCCCAGAACAGCCTCCCACGGGGCAAGGGGCAGCTCATAGATAACATTATTTCCATCCAACTTGAACTGAGTATGGGGCAAAATTTTAACTTTTAGATATAAATCTCCGGCCGGTCCTCCACCTAGTCCCGGGCTACCCTGACCAGCCAGTCTTATTTTACTCCCGTCTTTTACTCCAGCAGGAATATTTACCTGCAAGGTCTTTCTCTGCAGTCTGGGTATACCATCCGGCCCCACAACCTGCTCCTGCAAGGAAATACTCTTTTGACCGCCACGATAGGCCTCTTCCAGTGTCAGTTCAATGGTTGCCTCTGTGTCCTGACCTCTTGCCGTAAATCCGCCCCCTGTAAATGAGGTTTGCCTGAATCCGGACCCACTTCCAAAATCCGCTCCCGCGCCACCAAAAAAGGCCTTGAAAAATTCGCTAAATCCTCCCAGATCAAAATCAGCTCCTTCTCCGCCAAACTCAAAACGAATATTCTCATAGCCAGGTGGCGGCTGAAAATTCTGACCATGTTGCCAGTTTGGACCTAAAGAGTCATAGAGTTTTCTTTTTTCAGGATCCTTTAAAACCTCGTAGGCTTCATTGATTTCTTTGAATTTGCTTTCCGCTTCAGGATTATCAGGGTTTAAATCCGGATGATATTTTTTGGCCAGCTTTTTAAAGGCCTTGGAGATCTCTTCTTTGGAAGCATTTTTATCTACACCTAAAATCTTGTAATAGTCCTTATATTCCATTTCCAGCGACTCTCCTTTGAGTAATTTCTTTAAAAGCTCTAAAAAAATAAGTACAAAAAACAGCTAGTCAAGAAAATGGCATGTTTTTTGTTTTCTTAATTTAACCCTAACAGTTAAATATTTATCCATTATTTAACCAGTTTATACTTTCTGCCATCCTTTTCGCCTGTTGCCTCATGCAGTCTTTTTTGAGGTAAATCGGCAAATTGTTTTCGGTAACGGTAATTTTCCTCCTGAAACCATGATTGCAGAAAATCTTCATCCCGTTGATTTATGTACTTGGTCGCTCCCCCGGTTCGCTGATTGATGGTGTCAATGACAATATCAAGAATCATCTGACGCAGCAGCCTGGCCTGTTCACTTTCTACTAGCAACATAGCGATATTGAGAAAGGCACGGAAATCAAACACACTAAGAACTGTTGTTTTGGTAACGAAATTCATTTCGTCACCAAAGTGAGCACGGATTGCTAACTTTAATTTTTTCAGACGGTTACCGCGCAAAACCTCGTACCCATTTCGACGCAATTCGTCTCCAAATTTTTCAATGTAATTGTCTATTGTGCGTGGGGTAACATCAAAAAATATGGCCACCTGTTCTTTCAGTACTACCGTTCGCCCCTCAAAAGGTATGCCCTGTATTTTCGTTGCCTTTTCGATCTCTTGCAACGCATACGGATTGTTGAGAATATTCTGGCGGTCAATCTGTGATACCGTCAGATCTTTTTTGCTAGCTTTGTCTTTTTTCTTATTCATTTATAATATTCCTAAAGGAAAAATATCGCATTTAGTTGATATGAAAAATTAAGGTTATTTCAATATTTTTATACTTTATTCCCTGGAAAATTAGAATTAGATTCATTTGCTATATATATATTATTTTACGCCTTAAGTCACCTGGCAAGTTACTATTAAAATAGTCTAACAAAAAACCACAGTAAGCAAACAAGCCAGTTAATAACCCCGAGTCAATATCTACAATACAAAACAATTATCATCACAAAAAAATCTATTTCCTCTTGGTTTGAGATTATGAAAAATATTATCTTGTTTTAAATTATTTTGTGACTTTTTAAGGCCATGAAGAATCTTATAACAATGAGGATAAAAGTACCAAAATTAATGTCCTGCTATAAATTTATTTCGCTCTTCTGGGTGATTGTTACGTATAATATCATAATCTACGATCCGATATCGTTTTGTCTTACATTCCTCTAAATCTGATATATTAATACCATTTGTAAACCAATCTTCTAAAATTTTATTATAATTTTAATCCAAGAACTCTTTTATCTTATAACAAGGTAGCGCGATGGACGACATAGGATTTCTCCTTTAACTCCTTCAAGTTTACATTTCCTTCTAATGAATTCCAGTCTGGAGAAAAATTTTTATAAAAACTCTCAGCCTTTTCTTTATTAGTATTTGCATAACAATAGAGGCAGCCATGAATACAAGTGTCATAAGATCCAATATCAACACTTTTAGTGCAAGCACATTCTTTTCTGGTTGCTGCAGACTTTACTTCCAATGGCAATTGAAAAAGCCTCGCTAGATAATGACCATTAATACAACTTCCCTTATCAACTTTTTCACACAAAAAACAGTCATTACAACAAACATATAACCTTATATTGTATTTTTCTGCTATGTTAGCCAATTTATAAACAAATTCTCTTTTTTCAGCTAAATTAACTTCAACAATTTTTTGGTCTGTATATTTTTTAAAATTTGTAAAAACCTTTTTGTATAAATTTATAAAACTGATATAGCATGCCTGAGTATATCCTTGTAATTGTTCTGCGCATTTTATAAATTTATCCTCATAATAACAAAATGATAGTTTATTAGTAATACATATAGGATCGAAACGCCAAATAATATGTCTAGATGAATATCTCTTAGAAATAAAAATAAAATCTTTAACCGTCTCTGTATAAGATGGCACATTGAGTTCAAGAGCTGCATTGCCTGTGATTGTAAAATGAAAAAATAAATTAGAAATTCTTTTTTCTATTTGTTCTATTTGTTTCAAAAGAGGAGAATAATTCTTAGACCAAAAAACAATTACGCCAAGATCTTCTGGTTTTAATGACACTTTTCTCCACTTTCTTGTATATGGATGTGTTATATACACATATCCTGCCTTTAATCTGTTAAGAAACCATTCTGTATAGAAGGCTGGAATATCTGTCCTCCTGCTGACAGAAAGAATAGCTTTCATTCCTCTTTTCCCTAAAAAACCAGATAGTTGCTGAATCGTTTCAAGCATTCTTTGCCCTTGCCTGGAGTAGCGAAAAAGACCGGCCTATCTTTTCGGTCAAGGTCAATAAAAACGGTCAATATATGTCTTGTCTGGCTATATCATAAGACTATGCTTAGCCCTGGTGTTAGTTATAGGTTAGTGATATTTTTTTATTATATCCGAATGCCCCCAAAATAAAAAGGGCTTATGGTATTTTACCATAAGCCCTTGATTTCACTGGAGCCGGGAATGGGACTTGAACCCACGGCCTGCTGATTACGAATCAGCTGCTCTACCAACTGAGCTATCCCGGCTAACTACTGAGAAGCCTTGTATATCAAGGGTTCATGCCAGGTCAAGAGCTTTTTTGAAATAGTCAAAAATTGTCAAAAAAAGTCAAAATGGATTGCAGTTTGCAGTCCAAATGCAGTCCATTTTTTTTTAAACCTCGGAAGGTTTGCGGAAGTTTTTTTTCGATACAAAAACCTTGACAAGCCACTAATTTATAAAAGGCATTAAACTAGAGCAATGGAGGAGATTGTAATTTTCATTTGAGAAAAGCTAGCCTCTTTAAATTATTCGCCAAAAATAATCTATAAATATCACCACCCAAGGTCATAACCAAGGCCCTGCTAGGACAGGTTATATCAGATCGCAGTAATAAGAAAATATATCACGTTTCTTAAATAAAATTGCCCTAGATAAGAGCGTGAACTTTCACTGCTTAGGGCGCGCCATTTACCATCTTTCCTAACCTTGGGGCTTCGACATGTAGTGCTGCCTTACTTAGAAGCATGGCCTTATATGGCGTTTCTGTTCGTCGGCCCACAGTTTTGCACTCCGGCTTCCTTCAGACCTTGCCTTCACCCAATGCTTAATGTAAAGAATTTCCTCAACATAAGGTCAACTACTGGGGGCTTTAAACCCAAGTTCATGCCCATGACGGGCGTACACAAGGCGTAGCTTATGCAAAACATTATGCGTTAAGGATGAAAGATGGAAGCCATTAGATATGAAGTAAGAGATACAAATACGAATCTCCAAGCAATTCTTAGTATTATTGATAGTAATTGCACAAAGCGGGTGATTTTATTTGCATCTCCAACAAAAGAAACTCAAGAAATGAGCCATAGTGATGGGCCTGATCCAAGGTTACCTCTTCTTTCGGCCTTGGCGGAGTATGAGATTCCTCATATAGCTACCATTTATATAGTATTTGACGGTTTGTTTTTAACGGCAGCACTAAGACCGCGATATCCAGATATAAAGAAGTTATTGGATATAGCACAGGAATCTGGGAAAGTATTCTTCGCCAAAGAAAGAGCTCCATTTACTTCTGCGTTAACACCAGCGAACGCAGTAGAGGAACTTTTAAAAATCAAAAATATCGCGAAGCTAAACAAAGAATCGAGAGCTAGCTTTTTCAGCTTATTGTCAGCCATACCGGAAGAAAGCATCGTATAATTAATAAGGTAAAGGGAGGTATTTTGTCCGCCCTTCCCACATAGCGTAGCATGCAGGGCATTAGGTAGTTTATGAAGGTTATCTGGCCGTAGACCGGATAGTGAACTCACCCACAGCTTTTTGTATGCCGGGTTCTTAACTTGTGAGGGTTTAATCTTCGTTGCAAGTTCAAGGTTCAGGTTGCCTTAGCCAAATTTGCAAACAATCTGGGTGGGAACTTTCTCTTTTCACCCAAAAAAGTATGGAGCAAGAAGGGGTTTTCTGCAACCTCGTTAGATAACAAAATAAAATGGCTACACATTCAGTATTTATAAGTCATAGCTCAGTTACAAAAGAATTGGCTAGACAAATTTACTATAACGCAATCTCAAATGGTGTTTCTGTTTGGTATGACGAAGCTCTATTAACTTTAGGCGATGAGCTAAGAGATTCTTTGATTAAAGGGATAGAAAACAGTGCCTCATTCTTGTTACTTCATTCTAAAGCTGCAATGGATAAGCCTTGGGTTCCCCTTGAAATGGCTGTCGCAAGAAAAAAATATGAGAAAGATAATAATTTCAAGATACGAGTAGTCAAACTTGACGATGAACCACTTCCGGATAAATTTTGGAATAGATTTCTTTATGAAAAATGGAATTCTTCTGACCAAGGCGGCTCAATTATTAAAATATTGGAGGCATTAACTGGAAAAAGAGGGATTGTTGCAATAACTGCGTCATCAGTTTTAACTTCTGATCCCTCATCACATTTCGTAAATCAGAGTGCAACAATTGCTGAACATACTAGGAATTATGTTCTCTGGTATCTATGTCATATAAAAAAGTTAATGCAATCGGTAGTATCAGTTGCTTATGAACAAGAATTAAGAGATACTTTAGAGAAACTTTTACATCTTTTCTTATTCGAGAATATACCAGCAATTCATGGTGGTGTGATTCCTGTAGAACCTGGTGTATTCGAACTGATCCACGCAAATAGGATGAGGGTCCCTCCGCGTATTACTGTTAACGGATTGCCTGATAAATACAAATGGGAATTGGTACAGGGAAACGAGCTGTTTTCACGAATAAGGATATTAGAAGCTAATAGTGATAATACCGTCAGTCATCCAGTTCCTTTGGCGATATCAGTTGAATTGGATGCGGAGTTATAAGTTGTTTCATCTAATTGGGTAAGGGATGTTCTCTTCCCCTCCCACACCACCCTACCAACCCGCCATTTACCATCCTTCCTGATCCAGGAGTTGCTATAATGCTCACCCAGTCCCGAAGCCCCCTGACTGGGCACGTCCATATCGGTAACTGAAAAGGCCATATACCCCCCAGATGTCCGGGGCTAAAAATTGAGTTTTGCGGAAGGTTTTCATGTTATTTTATTTTGACAAATTTCCGCTGGGAGGACGTGGAGGAGACATGGGTAGGCAGCGGACGAATATAACACCCGCCACCTTTTTGAGCTATTAAATTTGAGGCTTAGTCGGCCAAACAACATCAAAAGGAAACCCTGTCTGCTGAGGAACATCTCTTAAATCTTGTATGTACTGGGCTATTTCAGCGGCTTGTGTGTCTGTGAGAGTGGTTGGAAGTCCGAACTCTTTTTGGTTACGGTGTCTATCGAGCATCCAGAGAACTTCATTGATTAGTTTATCTCGTTTCTGTTTTACTTTTTGAGCTTCTTTTTCTGTTTCTATAGCTGTTATTTCGTCAGCAGGTTTTAAAACAAAATCTGTACCATCAAATGTATAGTGTTCAAGAGGGCCGTCAGGACGTTGACCCTCGTATTCAAATTTTGCGTAATAAGTGTTTTCAGCTAAAATATCTTTTTCAGCTACAGTTAAAATATTACCAACACTATCTTTTGTATATACAAACATATTACCTCCATTATCTCCAAGCTAAAACACGCCACTCGTGATTGTCATGCTGTATCCAATCTGCACTTGCTGTCCAGTATTGTACTAAATATTGACCTATGTAAATGTCTAACAAAATATATGTACTGTCATATCTAACAGTTAAAGGTTGTTGATATTCAGTATTTACATCGCCAGTTCCGTTAGCTCCTATATGTGTGTAAATATAGCCGTATGTAGTGTCTTTAATTTGTACGATAACAAGTTTAGGTATAGTTCTTAAACCGTGAGCCAAAGTAACAGTGTTGTTTGCTGTTCTTGATACAGTAAACCATCCTGAATCATAGTCAGCAGAGCGTGGTAAAGCACGGTCGAGAGGGTTTTCTTGGTAAGGGAGAGCAAGAGTTCCTTTAACTAAAACTGCTCCACTATAAATAACTGTCCCTGTTCCTTCGACTAATAAATGTGGACGTATTAAAGTAGCGCCTGAAGACAAAGTAATCGGCACTGTTAAAAACTGCCAAGTGCCGTCTCCTGTGTGATAAGGAGAAAATTGAATGTTCGTTGTGGCATCATGTATTTTAAGTCTTGCTATATTTGGCGTAGAAGTTAAAACCCAACATCCGAAAGTTAATGTACTTTCTCTATAGTCTTGCCAATTAGGAATATCTTGATATATTTGTTCTAATACAGTACCGTAAGTAATGGAAAGACTATAGGGGCCTACTTTTACATTAGTTGAATCTTGTGCAAGTGAACTGTCACCTGCTTTTTTCCAACCGTCAGGAGTAGAGGCTGTTCCGCCGCTCCAAGAAGCGAAGTTACCGTTTTGAATAAGATTTATAAAACCTTGAGACTCTATTTGACCTCTAGCAAGAGCTTCGTCTGCTGAAGTGGCAGGGGCTACTTTAAACGGCACTTCTGGGTCGCCTTCTTTGACGATAACTTTAATTTTCTGCCATCTACTGCCGTCGTCAGTTGTTGGATCATTACCAATATTACCGTCAATCAAAGATAAATAGGTATAACCATCTGAGCCAATTGCCCTATCATGTGTATTATAAGTTATATCGGACTTCCACAGACCGCATCCAGCACTAGCAATAGCGTTATCTCTCGCTTCGAGAGTTTGATTTTTGTAAGTTGTTGTCAACTCAGTGTTCAAGTTGACTTCATCCGCTGTGGAGTTTGCTTCCTGTGCCCACTGGTTTACTTCGTCCGCAAAATTATCCAGAGAAGCCAGAAATGCGTCTGCTCTTGCGTCAAAATTTTCTGGATCACTCCTGGATGGCGGAGTGGGCAGGTCTGTAATTTGTTGATTTATTGCCATTTTTCGCTCCTCTACACTAATCCTTCAATGTTTATGCTGACCTGGCTGTAAACAGGTCCAGGCAGCACAACGTCAAACGACCTGAATATTCCGTATATCAATAAATTTTCGTAAGACACACCGTCATTGTTGCAGTCCCAGACCAGGGGTGTGCCTCGCAAATTCGCTAATTTGCGGTAGATTATATCAATCTGCTTGGTTGGGATCATTACGTCCACATCATTATCCTTGGTCCAGTAGCCAGGTTTGAGGTAGCTGTACCCTCGGTCGTCTTCGTCTCGTCGAGAGAAATCTAAAACTCCGGTTTTTACAGGCAATTGAGACTGTCCGATATAATCGCCTCGACCGACTCTGCAAAGACCGCATTTTGCTGTAGAGTTT
Source organism: Desulfovulcanus sp. (assembly GCF_982781345.1). Classification (NCBI taxonomy): domain Bacteria; kingdom Pseudomonadati; phylum Thermodesulfobacteriota; class Desulfovibrionia; order Desulfovibrionales; family Desulfonauticaceae; genus Desulfovulcanus; species Desulfovulcanus sp. Next base: position 27,122 of record NZ_CEYAEZ010000018.1, on the reverse strand, counting down.
CCTTTGATTATTTTGAGATATAAAACTCCATTATAATAGATAGGAAAATTGAACAGAATGTCTCTTTTGTATTCTATATCCTTGTAAAAATATTCATACCATGAACTTGAACCTGTAATTTGCAAGTCTATGGTACCAGACGCAACCTGCTCTCTTGGGTCAATACCCTCATCATAGAGTATCCATTCAATTGTAGTAGCGTCCAGATTGAACAGAGCGCATGTATCGCATTTGCGTGCGCTTATTTCTACTTCTATATAGTCGGCAGCCTCAGTTACGGTATTGGTAAAGGTATCAAACATCTTATAGCGGTTTGTACCACCCAGATTTTGCCAGTTAGAGGGATTGTCATAGGGGGTCTTACCGATATTGTAACCGGTAGTTATAAGCTCCCACCAATCAGTTGCAGTGGATGGAATATTGCCTGTATTAGCGTCCTGCAATGATCTATAAGCATCTATACGGCCGTCATGGCGATAGTAAACTATATCATCTTTTCTGTACTCGGTTGCACTGTCCCATTCTGACAAATTGTTATCTTTCTCAAGAGACTGAAAAATCTCTTTTATTCCATCGTGGATATAATATACTATTTCACCTGGAGGATAAAACCACGTCTCATCCCATAGTGGATAGTCATTTTCTTCAGGGATATTGGATAGTCTTAAATCTGTGGTAATCGGGACTATTATTTTCATTGAGTTTTTACTCCTTCAACGTCCCATTTCTGGTGTAACCTGTAGAGCTTTTTGTTGGTCTTGATTAGCTCTACTTGCGTAGCCCTGATCTCCTGACGCAAAGCTTTTATTTCAGCAGCAATATTGGCAAAGCTGCCGGGCATCTGGCCTGAATTGATTGCGTCAAGAAATTCCAATCCCTTGCGCGAAACTACATATTCGCCAAATTGCAGGGCTGCTACTCCGTCCTCGCCTTGAGGCACAAGCAGTCGATTTATATATCCGCCCGTTTTCCAGGCATAACCAGAGGCATCATCATCCGGGCCACCACCTACGCCTGTAGTATCCCAACCGCCACCAGTATCCGCCCTGTCTCCACCAAAGCTCCAACCACCGCGAGATAGACTGCGGGCCATGTCACTAGGGTAGCCCATAGCTTCATACGCTTTTTCTCTGCTGTCATAGCCATAAAACCCAGGATTACTTACCACATCCTTGGTCAGCGCTTCGATGGCTTCTTTGCCATAGGCCCCGCTCCATATTTTATCTGTCAATTCCTTGCCAAAAGTATGCGCGGCCATTGCTATCCTATCGGCATAAGAGTCGGCCCTGGCTGCCTCCATCACCTCTTGCACGCGCTCAAAAAATTCCTGCGGCGTTAAATTTAAATCCTCTAACCTGGCAAAAGTATAGGTAGGCACGCCATAGGGAGACAGTTTATATCCGCTGGGCAAAGCGTAATTGCCTGGCATGGCAAACGCTTGGGATGCGTCGTCGTTTATCATAGCCCCAATCTGCCGGCCTAGTCGGTCTCCAAACCTGTCCTCAAGCATATCCAACATCTTTTCGTTTTTGCGCAGGCCTAGCAGATCCGCAATCTTGTCCATTGTATAGGCGGTTAAAGGAGATAACGCCCCGACCGCTGCCCCAGGCAGGCCTAACCCTAGCAATGATGCCAATGCACCCGTAACAATATGCGCAGGCGTGGAGTATTCCTGCACACCAAACGCGTACATGCCTATGTCGCCGATAATACCCCCCAGCAGTCCATTGAAAGACCGGGAAAGAAAACCTCCCCAGGCCATCTTTTGGGCAATGCTATTGATTTGGCTGGTTGAAATATTGTATCCGGCGCTTTGGAGTTGCTGTCCGATGGCTTGTGTTCTGCTGTAGTTGTTATAAGCCACCGCGCCACCAGCCAGGGCAGAAGACATCATGTGTCCCATAATGTTACCGGCTATCTGAGCTCTGGCAAAACTCTCATAACCTGTGTAACCAAAGGTTTTAGCAGTACCGACTTCAACAGCACCTACAACTGAGTCAAAAAAGTCGGCAACAGAAGTTCCCCCGCTGCCTATAGCTTCCCTTATCTTAGCTGCCTGTTCACGGGGGATAACCATTTCACCAGTTTGTAATTTGGCAATTATTTCATCGTCACGGACAAACGGGGTTCCTTCGTGGAAAATCGCATCAACAAAGCCAACGCCGAACTCCATAAGTTTGCTTGTGGCCCATTGTGTTGTCATTTTTGCCACAGCATCGGTCATGGTTCTCAACATCGACTTCCAAAACGATTCCCAATAGTCCTCGAGGTCCTTCATATCGCCGGTAATCCCGTCGAATAGGATATCTGATACAGTGCTGCTGGATTTGCGACTAAAATCCTGGACTATGTCATAGCCTGCTTGTGCCCAAGTGTATTGCTCCTTCTGTAACTCCTGCCAGCCCAACTTCATGCCGGCAAAGAAATTCTGGCTGGCTAGAGTTTGCTCGCGAAGTGCCTTCTGTGTGGCTTCGACTTCTTTTTTATTGATCTTTTCTATTTCAGCTTCGGCCCACTTGGCGACTTTGATTTTATCCGCACCGGCATCTATATATGCCTTAGCCTGCAGCCTGATCTGCTCCCGCTCGAACCCATACTGGCCAAGAGTGAGCTGTTTGTATTTATCTGTAAATTCTTCTTTTAGTCTTAGCTGTTCCTCAATACGGTCGTTAATGATCTTGGTAGCTCTCTCATCGGCTTTTACTTTTCCTGCATAATAAGACATCCAGCCATCTTTTAACTTGGCCAGATCTTTTAGTTGCTGCTTTGTTAGCTGACTTTGTATCGTTTGAGCGGGTTTGGCTGCATTTAGTTTTTTTGCACGTTTATTTGCAGCGTCCAGCCCTTTATAATAGGCCAACCATAAATCCTTTAAAGCCTCCGCGTTACCTAGATCACGCCTAATTTTTGCTCTATATGTACTGTGCCCTTCTTCCAACCATTCTCCTGTATCCCAATGTCTCCTGCCTATAATTCCATCCCATATATTTAAAAAAGACTCAGAAATTCTTGCACTACTTTCTAACGTACTCCCTATATCAAGACCTGTATTTAGTTCTTGCAAGACTGTATTTAGTGTTTGCAGTATGGTTAATGCGGTACCAACCTTCCAAGAACCAAAAAGATATCTGCCTATAATCCCAGTCCCAGCGGCGCCAACAATTTCATCGGGCAATTTATTGTAAACAGCAAAAACGTCATCAAGACCTTGGCCGATTTTAATTATCCCCTTCCCTGTCTTAACCAGCCCTGTTGCCAGATCTCCAATGGCCTGCTGGGTTTCTTTGTCTTTTAAGATGTCGGTCAATTCGCCCAGCGCATCTATAGCAGCGTCCATATATTCGCCGCCAGCCAGGGAATTTTTGAAGTCCAGCCAGGCCTCGTTAAACTTGTTTGTGGCTCTTGTTGCATCGTCCACACTGCCTGAATATTTCTGCTGCAGCACTTGAGCTAGCTTAGGGAGTAAGTCGCTTGCTGCAACCTCGCCCTTTTCCAGCATTTTATCCAGCTCAGCCGTGGACACTCCCATGGCCTGGGCAGCCAGTTGAAATGCACCTGGAAGCCTTTCGCCCAACTGTCCACGGAGTTCTTCGGCCTGAACCTTGCCTTTAGAAATCATCTGAGACACGGCATTGAGCGCCCCTTGAAGTTGTTCCGAAGACAACCCCAAGGTCGCGCCTGCTTTTGCAATGCCTAAAAATATCTGTCTGGCATTTTCACCTTCCAGTGCCGTATTTTTGGAGGCGGCTATGAGTTGTTTATATGGGTCGAGCAGGGCGTAAAAATTTTGGCCCAACTCATCAGCAGTCTTGCGCAAAAACTGAAATTCCCGGCCTGCTGCCTGGGTTGAACCTGTAATCTCGACAAAAGCTCTTTTTGTCGCATTCAAGCTTTTGCCAGCTTCAAAAATCTGCTGGGCAAACATGCCCATGCCAAGGCCTGCAATGCCGGATTGTAAGGAAAACAATCTGTGCTTAATTCCTTCCAACTCAATTCCGATTCGCCTACTGGCTGCCTGAAATACCTTACTGGCCTCGTCTTTGGCACTGACTATGATTTGCGTATAAGCCGTGGACATTTTAGTGACTCCGGTATATAGTTCTTACAAAGGAGGAGTTAATGCAGTTCAAAATAGATCCGCCACCTGAGCAAAAAAAGGCACAAGAGAAAGCCTCGCGAGGACTACAATCTATTGAATTAAAAGAATCACAAATAGATGCTAAAAAAGTTGTCATAGTCGGTCTTAAAATTCCTTTTTGGGACATTGTATCACTTATGGTTAAATCTGCATTTGCTATACTTCCTGCGACATTTATATCGTTTTTTTTATGGCGAATTTTAATTTTCATTCTGAATAGTTATTAGCTATTTGCCACTCATTACTGTTTCTTGTCTGCTTTATTAATTGTCCACCATTCCAAAGCCTGTATTTTCTCCAGGTTGGCCCTGGACATTTCTATCCCCAAGGATGCGGCAACCCGGTACAAGGCATTGTAATCCAGCCCAATCAATTTCCCATTCGGGGCAACCCTCCACTGAGTCTGTATTGCAAGCCAGAGTTCCCAGGCAGGATAATTCTCCGGCCAGAGTTCCGGACATTTTCCTTCGCATTCTAAGCAATTTAATTTCTCTCCTCTTTGTTTGGCGGCTTTCTGGCATGCCTGGCAGTATTTTAGACCGTCTCCTCCGTAATACTGCCAGACACTAAGGAGTTTTTTACCGCGTCAGGTCCTCCCACAGAGTAACGCAGGACCAGATTAACCAAATAGGAGAGATCAGCAGCGGGCCAGTCATCAACCGAATCAACAAACTCAGGATAACAGAGGCCAACCACATATTTGCGGAACTCATGCAGACCAATTTCTCCCTGGGCCAACTTCTGCTGCTTTTTCTCAACTTCTGCTTGATCTTTAGCTTTGTAGCTGCGTAACTCTATGATTTTATTCTGTTCTGGAAGTTTAATTTTGCTCATTTTCACTCCTTAATTAGTAGCTTGATTTAGTATTAGTCAGAGTTGCCTTAATAGATGTCCCGTCTGCGTTGTCGTCAAAATATCCCTGCCAGGGCAAATCAACATAAATGCCTGCTGGCCCGTCTATTCCAGGGGTAGACCGTTGATACTCCAGTTCTGGGACCAGAATAGTTAATATCTCTGAGCCGTTATCAAAAGTGATCTCCAGCGAGCTCTCGGTCGAATTGATGGCCTTGTCTAGCAGTGTCATGCTGTCAAACAGCGCCCGAATACTGCCGGAAATTTCCATCATCCCTTCTGGGATATCTCCTCTGGTCCCTTGCGAGCCAACAGTATAGACACTTGTGTCCAGACCAAAATTGATACTCAGGCTGGCCTCAACAACAGTGGCGATGGTTGCGCCACCTTCTTTGATGCTTGCCTGAAAATTGTTGAATCTGGATAATGATAGGCTGGTTGGAGAGGCATCATAGGGTGTGCCGCCCAGTTCCTCTGTTGCGCCCTCTATACCCAAGGACGCTGTTAGTTCCCCATCTCCGCCAACCTGCATAGAAAATGAGCTAACCTTACAACCCAGATGCTTGGCATATACGCCTATATCGGGGAATTCCTTCTCTAAGACTAGGCTAGGCTGGTTGTCGCCTGTCTTCCAAACGTGGGTAAAAGTACCGTCCAGGTTATCAGTAGTGGCAGGATTGCCAAACATGGCCTTGAGCCAATACCCAAAAACTATCCCATCTACGGGGACAACCACATCACCAGAGACAGACAGATTCCCGTCAAATGGATTTACCGGATCGCGCCGGCCAGTAATAGTTGATGCCCTGTTTTTTGCCCTATCCGACCGGACAGAAACTGAATTGAACGGCATAACCAACCCCGCAGGTGTGGCAGGCGGAGTTTTGAACTCAGTCTCAAAGTCCAGGATCAGTCTGCCTTTATAACCTCTTGCTTGTGCCATAATATCCTCCGTAAATTATAGCGTTATTCCTCCCCCAATCAGATTGGGGACACTTATTGATAAGTCCATGCCCCCTACGATCATGGGGAAATAGTCTATTGGTTCCAGGATGTAATCATTGCGAGACAGAGAGACGTTGCTTGAAAAGCCTTGCAGTGCCTGCCAGACAAGCTGGCCCATATCGTCAATCTGGAAAACTCCTTGGTATTCCACGACACTTCCGTTAGTGCTGACCGATTCGTCCAGAACAGCCCAATCAACCATGATCTTGTATTCATGGTTTTTTACTTCCCGCCCAACTTCAGCGGTTCCAGGTCTCAGTATAATTAACGGACAATCCTTTTTTCCGGGCTGGTTGCGGTTGTCTATGCCAACAAAAATTTTAGGTGCCTGGCCGTAGTTTGTCTGACACCAGTCAGCGAGAGCTGTGTCATTTGCCAGGACATCTCGCATTCTTTGCAAAATATCTTTGTAAGTAATCATTTTAAGGCCGCCCAATTAAAACGTAGTTTACGCTTTGCTGTTTTAAGGTACATACGAATGCGATTTTCAATGCGTTCGTGAATTTCACGTTCCTTGGCCCTAAACATTGGCTCAAATAGAGGTCTGGCGGGTGTACGCAATATTCTGGTTTCTTTAGCCAGCGGTGCATCAGCAGCCCACCAGAACCTTCTCATTTTGGGAGTCACTGCGGTTTCAAACCCTTTTTGAAGCTCTGCTCCTCGTCTAGCTGCCGCCTTGGATAGCCAGCCAATACGGACACGCTGCTTTTCCGGCTCGTGTTTATAGCCGATTGCCCTAACCAGTTCACCAAATGGCCACGGGGTTAAAGAGCGCATTCTCCTTAATGATTTTGCCAGCGCTTTTCGCTCATCACCCGTTGCGTCGGAGACAATCTCTCGCATTGTTTCGGTTTTATAGTTTTCAAACCATCGACCTCTTTGCATCAAAGAAAGCGCAGGCCAGCGGTGTCCTGGAGGCCCTCCCTGGAGACAGGCTTCCTTTAATTCTTTGTGCAGCCACCAACCCACATGACGCAGGGCGCGGTTAAATTCCTTGGGAAATGTGCGGGCAAGATAGGCAAGATAAGGCTGGGCCTCATCGTTAATGCGGATCATTGTTCCGATGGTTCCATCGGAGAAAAATGGGTATTTACGTCCTTTAATTTCAACTCTGCCTATTTGTTGGATTTCAGCCATTAGGATTCCTTTTCAACTTCAGCTAAAATTGCATTAAGTTCACCTTGCAGTTCAAAATCCACAAAATATAGCCGACATATCTTTTCCTTGGGCGTTAATAAAATTTCTGCTCGTGTTACATTTGTTATTTGTTCGCCTGTTTCCACATTAACAATCTTCACGTCATTGCAATTATTGCCGACCTCAATACGTATTTTTAAGTCCATCTAAAACGCCCCTCTCTCGTCTGTGCTACAATAGAGTTTCCACTGCCCGGCACGATACTGTTTTTGCTGCACTGTCCAAACCGTGCCGTCTGTCTGTGTGACCTGGTCCCGGTATTGTGGGTTTGGCACGTCCAAAGACGATACTCGAACAACTGCATATCTGCCCAATCCTGTCCGGAAAGCCTTGTCCATCTCTGGAAAGCCTTTGCCCAAGTTGATACCGTCTTCGATTATAGCTTTGGTCAAAATTGCAGTGCCATCGGTTGTGGTGTAAGTGACATCTTCTCCAAAATCGGCAAGGGCTGTATTTTTGAGATCTTGCGCTATCTGGTCGTGCAAGCTCATTGTTGTCTCCTACTCTTCTCCTGGAGGCATGGGCGGTGGGGTCATCTTTGCAAACGGTTCTGGTTGGTATCCGCCTTGTATTTTTTTGCCTCCCCATACCTTTTGCACCAAGGGTGCAATCAACCAGCGCAAGCCAAAGGTGGCAGCTATCACGCCAAGTAATGCGATTTTGTACCAATCTGGAGCTTTGCCTACGTAATCCCAGCCTTTACAGATATAATCCTGCACACCAGGGATAAAAGAACCGATAACCGGCAAAGTCAGCAAAATAAGCAAATATTCATCTTTCCAACTGAATTTCATTTGCTCCTGAGCGCGCATGTCCCAGTCGGCCTGAATTTGCTGCCCACGCTCGGCCATACGTAAAATAGCCTCTGCCTTTTTAACCTCGGCAGTTGCTAGAATTTCGTCTATTTTGGCCTTTGTCTGGACTTTTATTGTCTTGCGCTTTTGCCACTCTTTGATCGGCTCTGTAACCACGGATGCCACGCTGGAAAATAAACTGGACAGCCAACTAAACATTATACATCTCCAAACATCGTCATAGCTCGCACAATCTCACGCGAGCCGTAGAAATATTTCCCTCCCCGCCTAGTCCACAAAAGCCTGGGTACGACCACCCGTAAATCAGTGTGCCAGCCAGGATATGGTTTCCACCCTGGATAAAATCCAATACCCCCAATATCCGGAAAACTGCTGATCAATGCGAATTGCTCTAGGATTGGAAAATCAGGGTCATCAAAATGCCAATCTACCGCTAACCCTGTATAATGATAGGATTTTTGACTGTGCCCGCCATCGTCCCAGGCTACATGAATTATTATTTTCACACCTGCCTGATGGCGGATTTCATCCAGGGTATACACCAAAGCAGGGGCCACTCTGTGGGGGTCCTTGCCCCATTCTTCCGGATCGAAATGTCGTATCTTATCCCAATCAACCATCTCAAAGGACTCCTTATTTACAGTATGAAAGCGTCCCACTTGGGAGGTTGGGAAATTTGTACTCCTTAAAATTTGTGTATCCGGCAAAATCTATTTCTTGGGCCATAGGAAAAATGTTATCGCACCAATGATAAATAGAGTGATGGACCGAACAACAACCCGGACAAAGGTTTTCCGTGCGGTGGTCAGATTGTCACACAGTGTCTCAATAAAATCGTGGTGTTGGCGATGCGTCCTTGCATCTAGCCCAAACTCGCTCAGCTCTTCTCGGATCGCCTCTTTTACTGCTCGCTTGATTTCATCTCTAGACACAGCTCAGTCCTTAATGGCTTACGGCCAGACCTATGGCCTGGCCGTTGGTTATACTGTTAATTTAACGCACACTTCAGGATTGAGACAAATTGGCAATGGATTTGATTGAGAGTGGATGTCTATTCCTCTGTTGTATTTGCGAGGCTCCTGCTTTACATATATTCTCTTGCCCCTTGTGTTGACTGTCTCAATAAAGTCGGCAGGAGCAAAATAAATATCAAAAAGCAGAGTTCCTACAGGGAAGGCGTATGCAGTTCCATCCTCTACGTATTTCACTTCGTTGCCATTCAGATCCACTCCAATATCACTACATTCAATAAAAGTGATATTGCCAAAGGTGAAACCATTTACGCTGTCTTCCCGTAAAGAAGCAGCAGCCTCGTGATTAAGAAAGGTTTCTCTTACAGATGGGTGATTGATAAGCTTATCGTAAAAATCAGGAGCGCATAAAGCCTTGAACCCTGTTATCCTCTGACCTTTTGCTTTTCTGCGGATAGTCCTTTTTACCTCCCGACACTTGGCTGCAACATCGGTGGTATCCGTAGCTAAAGCAAAACTTACTGTAATCTGAGACAGGCCAAACTCGTCAAAAAGATTGTAAATTACGTTACCTTTGCCGTCTTTAATCTGCCCCTTAATAGCTCCCATCATCATGAAATCAAAAGTGAGTTCATGGCTCTGCCTGAGAGAAAAAAGTTTGTCTCCCATGATTTCAGAAAGGGTCTGGAGTATGTTTTCCTGTCCAAAAGCTCTGACATTAGCGTAGTCTTCAGGCAGAATTACGTCGTCCAGAGGGATATGGGGGACGTTAAAAGAAATTGACTTTCTATCGGGGCCTGTATTTTCATCTCCCGGAGAACCGACTGGCTTTACTGCCAGCAGTGTGGGAGAAAAAGCCTTTTTTTCAATGATAGCAGTCCTGGTAGTCAGTCTTTTTGTCTGGAAAAGTCCAAGGGAACTAACAGTACCAAACTGCGCATCAATCTCATTGATAGCCGCAGTTAAATTAGCCATGTTAAACATGGGATGATCAAACGGATTGGATATAGGCATGGCTTATTCCTCCTATCTGACTAAAATTCCTTTTTCTTGAAGTTGTTCAATAGCTGTTGCTTTTTGTTCGTCCGTAGTGCCTTCCGGCCAGACAAGGTTTTGACTAACAGCTATTGCTTGTCTGGATACTACAACTCCTTCCACTTCAGCAGTTGTGGCGTCATAATCACCAGCAGAAACGCCATAAGCCTTTTGAGAACCGTTAGTTGCTGCGAAGTTAACTGGCACAACTTTGCCGTCTCCGTCTGTTACGGAAATGGTGAAAGTGTCACCTGCTGCAAAAGCAGTTGCTCCGGCAGTAATCGTGAAGGCTATTTGCTCGTTGGAATAGGCTTCTCCAACTTTTGCGTCTGGCAAGGCTGTTCCGTCGGGGGCTTTCACGGTAAATGTGCTTGCATCTACAGCAGTTAAAACATAGTCTCCTTTTTTGACCTCTGCTCCCAGGGCCACATCACCAATAGTGCCGTCTCCTGTATTTGAGCCTGCGGTTACGCTACCCAGGGCAAACAACCTTTTGCCCACAACCATGCCCGCAACCAATGCTGCGCCTAGGGCAACAATAACGCTTTCCCTGGAAAATCTTTTGTTTTCAATTTCCCATGCAATAATATCGGAAAGTCTTGTTGGTTGACTTGTTATAGCCATCTTTTATTACCCCCTGTTGTTTCTATTTCTAATGACCTGCAATAAAATGTTTTCTTTGCCTTCTGGCTCCGGCACATTGCCCTTAACGCCTTCGCCATGAGCATTTTTTAAGGCTGCCAGGATTTCTTCTTTTTTGTCTTCTGCATCTGGCTGCTTTTCCGATTGCTGAGCAGCCAGCACAGACACAACAGCCTTGGCCTGCTCTGGATCAAGACCGGTCTTAACAACAGCACCAAGCTTTTCGGCTACTTCTTTGCCCAGCAAAGCTTCTGCAAGACCAAGAATGCGATCCTGTTCTGCCTTGATTTCTTCCTGTTTCTTTGCTTCGACTTCCTTCACCGCTTCCGACCTGATCTGCTGCACCAGGTCGGGATGCTTTGCCTGCAATTCTTTTAAATCCATGACTTCCTCCGCTATTTGCTCTAAAAATCTTTCTTTACTGGTGACCAAATCTATCATGCCAATATTTTTGGCTTCCTCTGCCAAAAAAACTTTGCCGTCGGCCATCTCAAGGGCGTTCTCAATGCTCACGCCCCTGTGCCTGGCAACAGTATCCACAAAAATTGAGTAGATTGCGTCCAGTCTGGACTGGATGTACTCGCGGCTCTTCTTGTTCAGAGGCTCGGCGTCATTGCCGATAGCCTTATATTCCCCGGCAGTAATGTATGTGCGCTTGATGCCAGCCTGCTCATCTGCCTTTGAGTAGTCAGTGTGCATGGTAATCACGCCGATAGAGCCGACCTGCGCCACAGGGCTTGCAGCCACCATTTGCGCTGCTGAGCCAAGCCAATAGGCCGCTGATGTCATCTGGCTGTCCGTGAACGCGTAAACAGGGATTTTGCCGCGCAAGCTGTAAATATATTCTGCCAAATCAGACACGCCGCCCACGCCTCCGCCAGGAGAATCAATGTCCAGCAGGATGGCGCTGACATCCGGATTGCTCATTGCGTCGGCAATGGTGTGGCGCAACCAAGCGTAAGTTGTGCCACACGAAAAGAAGTATGAGCGCTTGTAAAGTGTGCCCTCTACCGGAATGATTGCTACGCCGTTTTTGACCGCATAGAGTCTGTCCTCTGCGGTCTGTTGACTGCCAGAAGCGGTAATCCTCTCAGGCAATTTGAGCTTCAGAGCTATATCCACCAGCGCATCCAGGGCCTGTTCTGTTATGGCCCATGGCTGTTCAAATAATCTTAAAATTTTACTGCTCATTATCCGCTCCCAGCCCTAGTTCCTGGGCTTTTCGTTTCTCTCTGGCCCTCTGCTCAAGGGCAGTTTCCCAATCGCCACCATTCTCTGCAGCAATGTCCGCAAGGGTCAGTATGTTGTTTTCCAGCCCTTTGATGTTGGCGGCCATTTCTTTGACCGGATCAACGTGTCCGCGTTTAGGCGGTATCCATATTGCTCGAGTATAAGCCGGCATTGCATCGTACCAATCAGGAGAACCTTTTGGCAGTTGCAAAAGCCCTCTCAAATACGCCTCCTCGAGGACCATCTCCCAGACCAACTGGCAGAACTGGTCAACAAGCCATTTCTGATAGAATTTGAATACGCGCCATGCTTCCAGCAGGGCAGCACGAGCAGAGGAATAGTTTGTTTTGGAAAAATCTTTTGCGATTATCTCGTAGGGCATTCCAACAGAAGCGCCCACGGCACGAAGGATGCGTTCAACAAAGGAATCAAACGTATTGCCTGGTCGGTTGGCCTCGAGGACATGCGGCTTTTCGCCAGGATTGCCATACATTACCAGCCCGGGTGGTATTTCTCCGTAATAGGTCTTTTCATCTGCCTGTTCGTCTGACTGGTAATATTGCGCTGCTTCAATTGGGTTGCTTGTCTCGATAAAGACAGGAAAACTGGCCGCTACTATCGCGCCCACAAGCTCGTAGTCCAGGTAGTCAGAGAGGTCGCGAAAAAACTTCATAGCAGGAGCCAGAATGGACACTCCGCGCACCTGCTCGTCTTCCTTGGCGACAAAGACATGAAACATCCCGGGCCTGTGTCCTATGCGGGCAGGGATCCGCTTGAAATATGTTGATGGCTGACTGGTGTAGCTATCTATTATAGTCCCGTCTAAAACTCCGGCAGGAGGGCTAAATACATAATATGCGGTTGGTTGGCCGTATTTGCCCAGCACAACGCCGTCTCTTATGTTGGGATTAGTCTGTAATATCTGAGGGGTACACACGCGTAAGGGAGATATACTTTGCAGGGCCAGCCCAAAGGTACGACCTGGCTGATCAATCATTACTGGCAGCCGGAAAAACTCGCCATTGACTAGCATGGAATAGATGGACTGGAACTGTATTGCCCAGAAAGGCAGCTTGCCCCTGGCGTCGGCCTCTTTTGTTGCCCATAAATTCCAAGCCCATTCTGCCTGGGACTGAAATTCTCTGGTTTGATCTTCGTTCCAGCCCAGAAGCTTTGCATTTGGTTGGGATTGGGGAATAAGGCCAGTGCCAACAATGTTGACAGACATGCTGTCAATAACGCTGGCTGCATGGCTGTCATTTGCAACCATGTCCTGAGCGCGGGTGGCTATTGTCTCGCGCTCTGGGCCTTCGTCCCACTTGTTCAGGCGAGATGTGTGCCAGTTACCCATTGTACCCTTTTTGCTGCCAGCAATGCGGGACACAGAATAGGACGCAATAGCCTTGAGCGCTGCTTTTGCGCGATAGCGATTCAGGGCCGCCCGTGGGGAGAACACGGCAATGGCGCGATCAAGCAAGGAGAGCTTAGGCAGGCCGTTCATCTGGCTGGCCTCCCTGCCAGGGCTACAGGGCCTGTGCGGTTGTTGATTAGTTTCTGGCGCTCGCGCTCCAGCCACTCAAGGTGGGTGCGGAGTTCAGGCAAATCCGCCCTACGCACGGACATATCGCCGTTGCGATATTCCTGGGCAGTTGCAAGGGCTTTGATAGCCTGTTTATATAGAGAGATTTGTTCTTCGACTTCTGAAAGTGTAAATATTGCCATGCGCCCACATTAAAAGGACATGGAAGGGGCGAGAAGTAAAATTGAGAAAAAAGAGAAAAAAGAGAAAAATAAGACAAATGAGAAAATTGAGACAATAAAGCAAACAAGAAAAAAAAGAAAAAGCCCCGCAGGGCGGGGACTTTTCAAAAAAAAAAGAGGCTATTATCTATTATTTTGAAGTAGGTACCTGAGTGAGCGGTAAAATTACAGGTTGAAAGCCACAACGTGAAGTGAGAGCAAAGACTTGTTCCCGCATGTATGGCATTAATATATAAGGCCCGTTATTTAGAGCCCAATCTTGAATTTTGTCTTTTGGAAATTTCTTGTCATCAACTAAAAAATGACCATAAAGCTCAATTCGTAAAGAAAACGGACATTCTTCCTCGTCATCAATACCAATTTCAAGCTTTAAAGCGACACCGATGGCTTTATTTTCTTCGTCATAGTCAGTTAGTCCAGTCTGCAAACGAAACTTTCCCTCTTCAAGTTCAGGAAGCTGACCATCTGGCTGTGGAGGGATGTTTGACTTGATAAACAATTCCCTTATACCCAAGTAAACCAATTGGATAGGATGCTTGTCCATTTTTACGCTGCCATATCGTACTGGTTGGTAGATAAATCTTCAATGTTTAAATAAGTGTAAACTAAATTATTTTGTTCTGTAGCTGGCTTTTTCTGTATCAAAAAAGTGCCACTCGCGCTCCATAGAACCAAACATTTTTCTGTCGCCTCTAAATAATTAGACAAACAAAAATCGTCAATTTTATTATAATAATTAAACCCAGATTCTTCTAAGTCAATTTCCAGTTCAGTATCAGAAACATTGTCAAAATAATTATCTATTTTTTTAAGCAGATTTTTAATATCTAAGGTCATATATAACCTTCCTTAATTTTTTCAAAATCTATAATACACTCATGTTTTTTAACACATATTATTAATTGTGTATAATAAATGTTTGGCCGAACAAAAAGCCTATTCCCTAAACAATTAAAAGCTCTTACAGTATCAATTTCATCAAATTTGTATGTCAAGAAATTTATTAGTGCAGAAACTGCTATTTCCTTCTTCTTTGTTTTTTCTGACAAACGACTTTTGAGTTTTAAAATAACATTGATATGTTCTCGCCTTGTTAAATCTAAACATCGACCAAGATTAATTATAGCACGGAAAACAACATATTTACAGCCACCTTTTACGCTTTTAGTCTTTTTTTTTGCCCAATTCTGTGCTTCTTGTATAGAACTTTCAAAAAAATATACTCCATCCCCAAGATATTGATGCTCACCTGTACTTGTTCTAAATTTCTTTTCTCTTAATATGTTGCACGCACTTGCGAAATCAGTGCCATGGTAAGCGTCAGGGATTATTTTCTCGAAATTTTCTATAACTAAATCAATTTGATATTCTGTCCGTCCTAACAAATTACTTCTAATTTGAGAGTTCATCTAATATGAATGTGTTGATTATTTTCTGTTTATATCGAAAAGGTTCGATTAGCAATACAATTTTTTTTATGTCAAGCGAAAAAGTTGCTTTGTTTTAACTAGAAGCCCCCTTGCCGGGGCTTTTATCTTTTTATAGCTTGCTCGTTGTTCCTTCTCTTTCCCTCTTAAACCTTAACAACTCCTTCTCGGAAATCCTGATTCCATTTTTAAGCCCAAATCTACCCGCCTTTAGTTCGCCGGCCTCAATAAGTCGATACACCGTGCTCCGGGCAACGCCCAGTTTTTTTGCTACCTGAGAAACATCAAAATATTGCATATCTTCCCCCTGCAAAACTTTTATCGGTTATAAAACCAGCTGGGCTTGGTTCTTATCCTACTTGGCATATTTAATTGTCTTTGCTGGACGGGCTCTTTTATCTTTTTTGTCTGCACTGCGCCTGCTTCCTTCCAGAACTTAACACCCAAAATATCAGCTGCGGCCAGCGCATAGACTGAAGCATCCCAAAGGTCGCATCTCTTATACTTGGGCTGCACCCAAAAGCCCTTCTCGTCTTTGTACTCTGCTGTCATATGGACAACAAAATCACGGCTTACATCCTTTGGTAGATTTATTGATCCAGGCTGACCTTTCGGCAAACTCATCTTGCTGGCCAGCATATCCTTGTAAAAAGTCGTGTTTAGCCGGTATAATTGCAGGCCTCCAGGAATAGGATAGCTTTTGCCGTCTGGCCGTGTGACTTTGTCAATCATGCTAACTTTAAAGGGCTGTCCATACAGCTGTCTTTCACCCTTGATCGGCCTGGCCCCTGGATTGGCACGGCAAAAATCATAAATTTCCGCTGTTCTATGCCCCTGACTGTCAAAGAGGGACAAGTTGGGCACATAGACTCTGCCTTTAAAATCAAGATACTGACTACCCCAAAGAATCATCTTAACCACATCTAAATCAGGTGCAAAACCTTCGCGAATCAAATAGCCTGTGAGCTCCGGCCCCCAAGCCCAAATCGTGAACCAGAAACCATTGTCCTGCGTATCTACTCCGGCAGTTAAAGCCAAAATTTTAGCGTCTGGGACCTGTCCAGGCTCACGGTCATCACATAGAGAAATAATTTCATCAGGCTGCTTTACACCCTCTGTCTGATCTATCCATGGTTCGGCCAAGCTAGAATTGATGAAGTTGTGCAGCGCACCTTTGTTACCTGTCTTGGCCTCCGCCTGGGCTCGTAAGAATTTAACAGCTAAATCACCCCATCGAGACCATGGACTGTAAAGTTCGTTTAGGTGAAAACTTTTATGATCGCTCGGTGCGGAGGTGTGGGCCGGGATCCATTGACCTTGTTCGAGCATTCCTGGCTTGTGTTTTTCGTCTACACTACCCTTGCAATGTGGACACTCCAGCCATGTGTTTTCTTTGATTATGTCCAGATCTGTAGTCTCAGGCCATTTAATCTGTTTCCACTCCAACACAAAAAACGCCCCGCATACAGGACAAGGCACATGATATTGACATTGATCCCCGGCAAGAAACGCCTGCCAGATTGCGCCTGTTTCAACGGTCGGAGTGCTGGCCAGTACAATCTTCTTATTTCGGTAAGACTTGGTGCGTTCTATGGCCAGATTCAAAGCGTCAGCCTCTTTGCTTGTCTGCTCCGGCCACTTGTCCACTTCATCAGCAAACAAATATTTGATTGGCCTACTGGCTAGCTGACTCGGCGAACCTGCCCCCTGCAAGTAGATTGTCAGCCTGTCCAGGATCATCTCTGTGGAGTTGAAATCAAACCTCTTACCTGTCTTGTGAGCTACCAGCTTGGGGCAGTCTTCTATCAATGGAACCAGTCGGTTTTTGGAAAAAGACCTTACTCCATCAAGGGAAGGTTGCACCAGCAGTACAGGCCCCGGTGCCTGGTCCACCACATAGCCCAACATGACCATCAAGGTTGTTGTCTTAGCTGATTGGGCACTCCAGCAAAGAGTAATCTGTCTAACACCAGGGTCTTGAAATGCCTCCAGCGGTGTGCGGATATATGGGGTGAGACTTGACCTGAAACGCCCAGGATAAGCTGTTGACCTGGCCGACAGCACCAAATGCTCATCTGCCCACTGCCATGGATTCAGGCTAGCTGGTGGAGTCCAACTCTCCGCCCACCATTCACTTAATATCTGCTGACAACTTGCTAAGGGCATCCTTTATTTCTGTTTCAAGCATTTTTTGGATTTGGGGCCATGGTAACCCCTCAATCACAGGCGCCAGCTTGCCCGGCAAGTCAAGCAAGTGCGCCTTAGCCGCCTCTATTTGCCTGGTCAGCCAAGTCTTTACCTCGTCAGTTGGCAATAGCTCGCGGCGCTTGTTTAAAACCGTCAAAAGGTTATCCTCCGCCTTCCGGAGCAAATCCAACGCCTGCTGCCAGTCCCTAAAATAGACTGACGCATTAGAGTCATTTTCCTGAAACGCACTCTGCCATCTTTGATAGGTAACCCGCTCGGCTGCCCTCAAACGATCAAGGGCGGCCTCGAGGCCAGGTTGCTGATTGTCGTCAACCTTGACTGAGGGTTGCTTTGCTTTGCTGGCTGCCTTGCCCGGTTTTTTCTCTTGCTTCCGATGTTCCTTGAGGACCTGGGCCGCAAGCCGCCGCATCTTCATGGTCTTTTTGTTGTTGATTTTGACGGGCGGATTAGCCAACAACCATTCGCAAACCGCCAATAGCGGCCATCTTGACGCCACTCCCCTACCCTTCGGACGAATATCGCTGTTCGCCCGAATCTTCTTCAACATGGACGCGCTAACACCCACCTTTTCTTCGATTTCCTTTCTTGATAACCAGATTTCTTGTGTCATTTAAAGCGCTACCAATGATTTCAACATGTTACATAGGCAAGGCGCGCGCTTGCGGCGACCCCTGGCCTTGTTAAATCCTTCAGAAGGACCCATCCTTGTCACAGCCCTTGCTTTCCCAGTCTTCAAAAATTTTTGAACCGACTACACCTTTCTGGTCTTGGTACTTAACTAAGAAACACATGACCATATTGTGCCTGTATTAATTCTAGCGACTATTGATTGTGCAACATTAAATTTTTTCGCGATTTGTTTGTGTGTCATATTTTTCTGTTTTAACAGCTTTCTTATTTGTATAACGTCATTTTTAGTTAATTTAGTTGGCTTCAAACCATTTACCACTGCATGCCTCATATTCTCCGCATGGGTTACCCATTCCAGATTAGACACGTGGTTGTTTAATTTATTCCCGTCAATATGGTTAACTTGATACTTTTTTGTTGCTGGCTTCCCTAAAAAGTGTAACGCTACCAAACGATGCACTTTGACTGTTTGTTTTCCTTGTTTATTACTGATATCAATCATAGCGTATCCATCGCCATTTGGTGTTAATTTTAAAAATTCTCCAATAGGTTTTTTCGCAAATTTATTATCGATTACTTTTACTCGTCCATAATTAGAGACAGCATAGTCAGAAAAATTTTCGATTATTATCCAAACTTCATCTTTGAAAGAATTTCTATATCTCCATTTTTCTTTTAGCTTTTTATCTTTATTATTTGGCGTAAACTTAATATTAGACCAAACTTTCTTTGTGTTAATCCTATTTACCGCGTAACAACTAACTTTAAACATTTTAGCGATTACTTGTTGGCTTACGCCAAACCACAACAACCTTTTAATTAACCAAACTTCTTCTTTTTTTAGTGCCATATTAAACTCCTGTACTCACTGCTTATCTAAATATACTTTACTTCCGGTTGCTCCTATCTGATTTTGATATTTCCCGTCGTACAACAGTTCGCAGCCAACCACTTTTTCAAAAGCTATTTGAGCGATTCTTATTCCTGATTTAAGCAGAATGGGATTAGGACTAAGGTTAGCGAATTCTAAAGTGATTTGCCCGGTAAAACCAGGATCGCAAAAACCAGCTACACAATGGACAAGAAGTCCTATCCTTGCAAAGCTGCTCCTCCCCTCGACTCTACCAACTAAATCTATCGGAAGATTAACTTTTTCAATAGTTGTCCCAAGACAAAATTCTCCAGGATTAAGCAAACATTTATCGCCTTGTTTTTTGAAATATTTTGGCTTTTTATCTAGCCTTATTTCTTGTCCATGTTCTAGAAACAAGAACTCTTTGCCCAGGGTTAAATCATAGCTAGCAGGTTGCAGACAGGAAATGTTAAAGTTTTCAATTAGACTGTCTTGTTTTACCCTGGTTAAAATTTCTTGATTACCTAGGATCATCTTTTCAACCTTCTTTTTTGAATTTGCAATTTTTCTTGCTCGCGTATCTTTTCCCATGTCCATCCGCACAGACCATCACGCTCTGTAATTAAACGGCCACACCTGGCCTTTGCCATGTAAGAACAGCAGAACTCGCGACAGAACTTTTCTGGAACTTCGGCTATTTTAGGCCTCATGTTTGTTTACCCCTGTTGCTTTGCCCACCATGCTAACAGAAGGGCATCTGCCTTATTATGGTCTGCTACCCTTGGAAGCTCGACATCAGGAAATAACCTACGGGCTACCGTCAATGACCTAGCCTTTGGGTTTTTACCATCAGACGGCTTGACCAACCCCTTTTGCCATTCCCTGGGTCCGGGCATCAGGTAAGGGATATCCAGAGTTGCCAGGATGCCTTGCCATTGGCCCAGGTTTTGACCAAATTTAAAGGTTGAGCTTACGCCTTGCTTAGGCATGGCATGAACGTTTTCAAGGGCTGCAAGGCGAATATTATACTCAAGCAACCATTGCTCGATTTTGTCTGCTGCAAGGCCTGGATCACCAGGCCAATCAAATACCTCTTCGCCGTATTCATGGATGAGCGCAGCAGCGCCGTTTATTCCAGGATCAATACCTATCCAAGCTTTTTGCTTCATGCTGCCTCCATCAAAACAACCCTTTACTGTTTTGCCATGTCTTTTAACTGACCATTCATGGCTAGCGCTATATGAGTCGGTATTGTTGAGCCTGTTAGTTTATGGGCATCACTACCCATCAATCGCACTTGGCGAGCTTTCTCCTGGTTGCCAATATAAACAGGCTCACTTTTTTTATGTCCTATAAGCTGGTTGGCGTGATCACATATTCCCAGCAGTGTGCCGCCCAATTTAACCCCTTGTCTGGCAAAAGCGCCGTAAGCTCGTTCAAAATCCTTAAAAAACCACTTCTCGCCTTTTGCATCCAAATCCTCTGCCAGCTTAGTCCAACCTCCAAAGCTGTATTCAATAACGGCCTGGGTGACAGGATTATCAAAGACCACGCTGCGGTAAGGACCATGGACTTTTATGGCTTCCAACACTTTTGCAGCTTCAACCTGTGCAATGTCTTCTGCAGATCCACCTTCCAAGTGCTCAATAAACTCGGCAATAGTAGGCATTTTGAGATATTTGCGTGTCCGTAAAATACTTATAGCTGCGTTCCTGACTTGCTCAATGGAGTATTGTTTCAGAGCTTCAAAGCGCATACGCAGACCGGCTTTTGTTAGTGTTGTGCCGAAATTTTCGGCCAAACCTGCCATTATTGCTGCAAACTCGTGTTTATCTTTGTCTGTCATGACTAACACTCCTCTGCTAAAAATTCAGCCACAGCTTGAGCATTTGGGTCTTGCTTCGGCTGTCCGCGCACATGATATTGGCCGTTGAGTATTTTCTCGAAATTGGTTGGCCTGACTATCCAGGACAAAGTAGCTTGAAAGTCCTTTTTGCGTCCCATGAGAAAGTCTGACTCTTTGAGCCAAATAAAGAAATTTCTCCACCAGGCGAGGTTCTGCCTGGCATTTTCTTCCCTCCATCTGGCCCTGAGATTAGCTTGACTTGTTTTGCCCCATGCTTGCACTCGTGGAAGTTCGGGTAAAAGCTGATGGTACAGATCAACGATCTGCTCATGCGGGCAGTCAGGGATTGAATTCCGTTTTTTGATTTTTAATTTTGCCTTGGGAATATCTGAGCTTTGAGCTGAAACGTCTGTTTCAGCCTCAAGGCCAGATGAAAATTCAGGTTGGTTTTCGTCGGAAGCGGGGGCGGAGGCGTCCGAAGGACGACGATCTACCTCGTAAGAGGTAGATAAATTATTATTTGGAGAAGGAGAAGGAATAGGAGAAGGAGAAGGGCATAGCTCGTTTATGCTCGTAGCATTGCTACTAGCATTTTTTAGCATATGCTTGTCTGTGCTAGTAGCATTGTCTTGTGTGTCTGCTTTATTTAAGCCGTTTTGTTTCCATCTCGCTCTGGCAGCCTTTTTGGCCTTCTCGGACCTTGCCTGGGCATGTGCTGCATATTCGTTGTGATCTTCCCAGTCATGAATTTTATATGTTTCATTTTCAAAGTCTAAAAATTTGATGTCAATTAACGTCTCAACGAACTCTCCAGGCGATCCCTGCCAATCGGCCGCAATTTCTATATCTTCACTGTCCATATTGTTTAAAATGCCATCAGGTTTATTTTGTCCAACAAAAGTCCACAGCCTGATCAAGCAATAAAAAGCCCTATCCCCTAGCCTGCGCATTAGCTTAATTGTTTTGGGATGAGTTGGCAGTGTGACCGATACTCTTATATCCTTGTTCATTTTGACAGCCCGTATTAATAATTAGTTGCACATTCTTTATTTTGCATTTTCTCCGCCTGTAAAAGTTCCCAGATAACCTGGGCACTAAAAGTTCGGAATTGTTCTTTTGCTCTTTGCTTGACGCGCTCAGCGAGTTCGGGACAGGCGTTGAAATGGATGCGATGAACATGCTTCTGCCAATTTGACCTGCATTGTTTTCCTTTATTATCCTGGACAATCCCACCCAGCATATCAAAGTTTTCATCAACAGCTGCATCAATGGCATTATCGGTTGAGCATTGCTCGTTTATGCTCGTAGCATTGCTAGTAGCATCATTTAGCATATGCTCAGTTGTGTCAGCGTTGTTTCTGTAAGGCCCTAACTTATACTTCCGTTCACAGTCATCGCATGTTGCAACTCTGTCTCCTGTAAACTCCGACAACCGGAACTGTTCTATTGACTTTTCTTTTCTGCACTTATTGCAAGTCCTAGTGTTTTTAGGCATGTCTTTAACCTCCGTTTTTTGTAGTCTGCCAAACCATGCCAACGCCTTGGCACATTCAGAGCAAGGTAATTTTTGGTTCTGATATCTGGCAAAACACTCCTGCTGATCTGTCCAATTTTTTATCCTGGAGCAGTGGAAGCGCAGACCAAGTTTAGCCAACATGATATCTCTCTTGGCGCTGCGCTCTAATTGATAAAAGTTTGTCTGTTTCATAATCAAAATGGCGCATCATCTTCAGGCATGTTTTCTGGAAATGCCGGGCCCAGACCTGTGTCTGGCTGTTGACCTGGGACAGGACCACCCTGCTGCTGTTGCTTCCGCTCCAAATTCTGAACCCGCTTGGCCACGATCTCTGTTGTATATCTGTCCTGGCCTTGCCGGTCTTTCCACTTCCTGGTCCGCAAGCGGCCCTCCACAAAAACCAGTCTGCCTTTCCCAAGATAATTGGCACAAACTTCGGCCAATTTCCCGAACACTACTATCCGGTGCCACTCTGTCTGCTCTACTTTCTGACCACTCTGGTCTGTATAACTTTCGTCCGTGGCCAGTGAAAAATTAACCACAGCCTGGCCGGTAGCTGTGTAATGTGTTTGAGGATCTTGCCCTAGTCGGCCAATTAAAAAGGTTTTGTTAAGACTGATCACCGTTACTCCTCACAAGCAATGTAGATTTTCTTGAAGTGCCCACCCTCAAAAACTTGGCCGGCTACATGCTGGAGGCCGTCTTTTAATTTTTGACACTGCTCTTCCACGTCTTTGATTTCCCCGATGATTTGTTGGGCCTCTTGCTGATCCACCTTGCCATCCTGGAGAGCTTCTCCTGTTACCCGCGCCACGTCGCCCAGCTCGCTGGACAGGCGATTTAATTCTTTCAGGAGTTCAGAACCTTTTGTGATGCTTGGATGATGGGAAGGAATTTCCAGTTGAGCGTGTAGCCACTCTATGAGGATGTTGTTGCCCAGGGCACGGCATAAGGCGGGGATCCGGTGGATGCCAGGGAAATACCTGGTTTCATGTTCTTTGAAATATTGTCTTATGGATTGATAAGGAAAGCCGGTTTCCTCGGCTATATCTTCACAAGTCTTGCCAGAAAGGAGTTTCGCCAGGGTCAAAGCCTGTTTAGCGGTCATATTTTTGAAGTCGTGTCCCATGGATTCTCCTTTGGGGTATTGTTTAGGGGGGACTTTTCACCATATAAATAAGGCCATAGCTTTTGCAGCGTGTCAGTGCGGATGGACTTCCGTTGGCCGTTTATGAGACGGGTGATGCTGGATTTATGAACATTTGCTTCTTTAGCTAATTTAGAAGCTGACCATCCTGATAGATGAAGGAATTTTTTTATGTCTTGAGCTACGTTCATGGGTGCCAATAGTATACAAATGGCAACCTAAAGTCAAGATGAGGTAAATTTTTAAATACTAGAAAATTAAGGAGAGAGTGGTATGGCTGTTAATATGGGATTATACGAAGACATTATTCATGGACTACAAACTGTAGTTTCAAAAAAATTTGAGGGGAAACCATATCGTTTGGCAAAGTTACTTGGCGAGCGGAAGGTTTCTTATGTTCAGAAAATTTTAAAAGGAGAGCGTCAGAAAAACCTGCAACTTTTCTGTAGGTTACTTGAAGCAGCAGGAGCTAAAATAACCTTTGAAGAAGCCGACGCTTCCCGTGAAGTCCACTTTGTAAATCCGAAAATTGTTAACGCAGAAGAGATTGATGGGCCTGTAGATGATGATTATTTAGCTGTTCCCCTGGCCTCGATGCCTGTTGCTGCTGGGCCAGGTATTATTCCGGAAGAAGACATTCAAAGCTGGGTTTTGGTATGGCGTAACCATGAATCTGTCAGACACAGATCAAACCTGGTAGCTGTAGAGATCGGCAAAAACCAGCACAGCATGGAGCCAACCCTGCACCCGAAAGATATTGTATTGATAGACCGGAGCGACTTTATCCCCAAGGAGCCGCCCGGGAATATTTATCTAATCAGAGAACCTGCACCAGATTGTGCCCTGGCCATTAAACGGGTAAGAATACAGGTAAAGGATGGCCAAGAGTTTATCGTTTTTTACTCGGACAACCCGCAATATCCGCCTGACTTTTATAACCTGAAAATAGATTACGACAATGACATTAAAAAGGCAGTTATTGGACGTGTTGTCTGGGCCTGGAGCGACATGAGTAAGAAATGAAGGTTAAATAATGTTCAAAATGCTAATAAGGTTATGTGTCGCGCTAATTCTATTAATTTTCCCGCCACAATTTGCCCACGCAAAACATTTGCATCCCGAAAAATACTATCAAAACCAATGGTGCGCTGAACATAGCGGCCAAACTGAAGTAACCCTGCCAGACCGCACCCGATGCGACTGCCTAACAGATACCCATGCAATAGAATTTGATTTCGGTCCCAAGTGGGCTGAAGCTATAGGTCAAGCCCTCTATTATGGCCTACAAACAGGAAAACGACCAGGAATAGTGTTAATTTTAGAGCAAGAAAGGGATTATAAATACTGGATCAGACTTAATACGGTAATTAAAAATTATAACTTGGCTATAGATACTTGGATGGTTAAACCTTAAAAGTGATTTCTGGCTGCCGGAAACCAGAATAGATATGAAGCGCTTAACACCAAAAAGAAGAGAATGGTTAATAAGACATCAGTTTTACTGTGAAAAACGGCGAAAGAGAAATCCACACAAGCGTCGAAAAAGAAAAATAATTAAACCAATACGTGAAACCATAGAAGCCCCAGGGAACTTATGCTTAAAAGAAAATTTTGACGAGGTGATTAAATTTATTTATAAACTCAAACAAACTATTTCTGGGAATAAAGGGCGTTTTGCTGTTGATTTTGAGCCGATAAGGAAATTATCATCAGGCGCAGCATTAATACTCGCGGCCGAATTAGATAGATGGCGTAGACTGTTCAAGTTCAAACTAAAGCCGTGGAAAATAAACGCTTGGGAAAAAGATGTTAGAAGATTATTCCATGAATTAGGAATTTTTGAATTACTTAATATAAAAAAGAAAGATAGGAAGATAAAAAGTAAGAAAGGAAGTCTAAAATTTATCAAGTTTATTACAGGGAGAGAATCACATGGTGAACTTGTTGCACGATTAATAAAAGCGATAGCCCCCATAATTGGAGATAGATATGATGAGAGAAGGTTATACACCGCATTAACTGAAGCAATGACTAATGTTGTCCAACATGCTTATCCTGATACTTTCAACTATAAATATCAATTAAAAAATCAATGGTGGCTTACTGGCTCATTTAATCGAAGAACAGGGGAGATAAACATAATCTTTTATGATCAAGGAGTCGGCATTCCTGCGACTTTACCTTCCTCGGGTTTAATAGACAAATGCCTTCAACTACTTAAATCGCGTAAACTAGAACCTCATGATGCAAACATGATAAAAGCTGCTTTGGAGGTTGGCAAGACAAGAACAAAACAAAGTTATAGGGGGAAAGGTCTGCAACAGCTTCTTGATTTTATAAAATTTCATAAGGGAGAAATAAGAATAATTAGCGGTAATGGTGAATATAGAAAAAGTTATTTGAATGGTAACGATTGTGAAAAATGTATAAAAAGAGATAATCCACTTGGGGGGACATTTATCGAGTGGTCTCTTTTTTTAAAATAGTGGAGGGTGTAACATGAAGGAATGTATTATAAATTTTGTTAATGATTTTACTAAATATCCATCAGGAAGATATAACTCTGATGGACCTTATTCTGGTGAAAAATTTCGTGAAGAGTGTCTAGTGCCTAAATTAAAGGAGTGCGATAAAGTTATTATTAATATAGATGGTATTATGGGCTTTGGTTCTTCTTTTTTAGAGGAAGCATTTGGAGGTCTTATAAGAAAAAAATATTTCACAGTAAAAGAAATGCAAAGCAAACTTAAATTTAGATACGAAGATAAATCACTCAAAACATACGAAGAGGAAATATGGATGTACATCGAAGGAGCAGTAGAAGATAACGATAAATAGGCTAAAAAAGTAAATTAAATAATGTCATCATCAATATCGCTAAAAGATTTTTTAATTCCTATACTTTCGGCTGTATTATCTGCAATATTTTCTTACTTTGTATCTCGCAAGACGGTGAATGACAGGCTGAACAGGACTTTTTTAAATGATGATATTAAGGAAATATGTAGGCGCATTGAAAAGTTGGAGAGTAAGGCATCATCTTATTGGAGACAAGAAGGGCAAAATTGTGATCTTGAAGATTTAATTAAAAGTAATTTTAGATATTTAGGTCAAGATTTAAGGCAATTACCTCAAAGCCAGTATATTCATTATGGTATAGAGAGAAAATTGATTAGATTTCGCATGATATCAACAGGCGGATTGTTTGAGACTTCATATAAAAAAGCAGAACCAGATCGAATTGAAAAAATTAGAAAAGCAGCCGAGAATTTGAGAGAAGCTGTAATTAAAATTACGTAACAAATTACTAACGCAGCCCGCACCCAGCGGGCTTTTTATTTGATTAGCAGTTCGCAAGAATTTCCCATGCCTTTCGATGTTTTTTAAGAAGATGCTCTACAATATCAAGCACCTTTGTTTGATCTGACTGATTTACCAGCCACTTTTTACTCATAAGTTGTCCTCTAACATGTCCTTAAATTTGTTTAATTTTAACAATCCTTAAATCCAATTTT
The DNA here is from genome assembly GCF_982781345.1 of Desulfovulcanus sp. Taxonomy (NCBI): domain Bacteria; kingdom Pseudomonadati; phylum Thermodesulfobacteriota; class Desulfovibrionia; order Desulfovibrionales; family Desulfonauticaceae; genus Desulfovulcanus; species Desulfovulcanus sp. The sequence continues at coordinate 334 of NZ_CEYAEZ010000018.1, read as the reverse complement.
CTTTGTCTCGATCAAACAGGTTTTTTGCTTGTTTAGCATTGTTTATGGATTGCTCTGCTAATATATATGTAATTCTTGTATTTCTTCTATAATCTGCACTTATTCTTGCAGTATATAATCGACTAATTAAACGTTTTAACCTCGTATTTCGAGCATTTAAATAATGTTTTATTTTTTTGTGTGATGTTAACTTGCTCCCTGAGTCATCTTTATTAGGGATAGCTATAGTATTCTCTTTACAAAAATCCTCAATCAATTTAAATATACCATAATATGCTCTACTACATATTACTCGATAAATAGTTTCTCTATTACATTCTATTAAAGATAGACT
>NZ_CEYAEZ010000017.1:0-42052 GCF_982781345.1 Desulfovulcanus sp. | reverse complement strand
GACTGCCTTAACTACTCAAAAGTATCGGCTGGTATATCTTTCCTAAAAAGTGACCAAAATTTAACCGGACACTAGTGGGTTAGCGTAAAAATTAAAACTTTCCATAGGAATTATTAGATCTAAAAAAACTTCCTTTTTGCCAACCTAATATAATTACTTTATTTCCATTAAAAGACTATATCGCTTCTTTTAGTGGGTACTCGTGAGTACGTTAAAAACTGAGCCAACTCAAGTCTTACATAGTTCTTGTCGGGTGCATCAGCTAGTTGCTCTGATTACGTCATTCTGAGCAAAGCGAAGAATCCCGTTCGCTACGGTAGAGATTCTTCGGTCGTTTCGCTCCCTCAGAATGACGAGAAGTGAAAAATACTTTTGAGCTAGAACACTAGCGGATGCACCCAAGCAAACGGAATCATGGGCGCGCACTGTTTTCGCTGGCATAATAATGGTTTACAAAGCAAAAGAGAAAAAATATACACCAAAACAAAATCTGCTGGATTAAAGTGAGCAAATATGTCTACTATCTGGTATAATTTGGTAAAAACAAGGATAAACTTGTCCAAGATCAGGGCAAATTTTTTGTTTTTGAAAAGCAAGGCCCCTAACCCTATCCCTGTGATCAAAGCTGATGCCTACGGTCATGGCCTGGCCCCTGTGGCCACGACTCTGGCCCAGGCCGGGGCCCAAATACTGGCTGTTGGTACCGTTGATGAGGCAGTGGTATTGCGGGAGGTTCCTTTTGACGGGGAGATCATTTCTTTACTCGGACCTGTGACAAAAGAAGACTATGAAAAGATTGTGCCCCATAAAATCATGCCTTTTATCTATACGTGGGAGCAGTTGGCCTATTTAAACGAAAACAGCGATAGGCAGATACACATTGTTCTTAAATTTGATACAGGCATGGCCAGACTAGGCTTTACCAGGGACGATGTCCCTAAACTCATCGACAAGCTTAGATCCATGCCCCACGTGCGAGTAAAGATAGTCTGCTCTCATCTGGCCACGGCTGATGATCCGGAAACCAGGGAATTTGTCCTGGCCCAGGGCAAAAAATTTGATGCTATTTGTCTGGATTTAAACAAAGGGGGCCTGTCGTTTGCCCGGGTTCTGGTTAATTCTGCCGGCATCCTGGGCTACCCTGAACTTCATTATGATGGCCAACGTCCAGGAATTTCCCTGTACGGCTCTAATCCATTTTGGGGAACCAAATGGGAGGCAAAGGGGCAGGAGCTTACTCCGGCAATGGAGGTCACGGCCCCGATCCTTTCCGTACATGACCTGTCCAAAGGACAAAGTATAAGTTATGGTCAAACTTTTACTGCCCCGCGAGACATGCAAGTGGCTCTCGTCGCCTGTGGCTATGCAGACAATTACTCCCGCTCTCTGTCCAACAAAGGATGGATGCTTGTTCATGGCAGAAGGGCGCCCGTTATCGGCCGCGTCTGTATGCAACTGACAGCCATAGACATAAGCCATATTCCGCAGACCAGACCGGGGGACTTAGCCTATGTGTTGGGTGGACAGGGTAAAGAGAAAATCTTGCCAGAAGAGCTGGCCAAATGGTGGGGTACCATCACCTATGAGGTTTTTTGTTTACTAGGTCAAAACTCTAGGGAATATGAGTAAGCCTCGATGTTCAGGAAGGCTAAAAGGTTAAGAGGGGAAAAGTTATGCTGGATAAAATCTGGGATGGAATAAAAAATATCCCTTATGGTATCGACCTAATTAAATTAGCCTTTATCTTTATGGTCAGCTGTCTAAGTTATGTAGCGAGCAAAAAATACCTGCTCGGCTTGATCAATAAAATTCTTACAAAGACCAAGACCAAATGGGACGATGTATTGATCAAGAACAAGGTGTTTAACCAGTTGATCTTACTGATCCCGGCCATGGTCTTTTATTATGGTCTAAAGGCCCTTCCCACATTATTTCCCTATGGCCAAAAACTTGTCTATATTTATGTAACCATAATTATCATTCTTGTCGTAAACAAACTTCTCGATTCCTTTGTTGACATCTACAATACCTACCCCATTTCAGCCAAACGCCCCATCAAAGGTTATCTGCAACTAGTCAAAATTTTTGTCTATATTATTGGGGGAATTTTTCTTATCGCCCTTATCCTGGATAAATCTCCATGGGGCCTGATAAGTGGAATTGGTGCTTTGACCGCCGTGCTCATGCTCATTTTTAAGGATACGGTTTTATCCTTTGTGGCCAGCATTCAAATTGCCAGTTACGACCTTTTGCGAAAAGGTGACTGGATTGAGATGCCTGCGTTTGGAGCTGACGGCGATGTCATTGATATTGCCCTGCATACAGTCAAAGTGCAAAATTTTGACAAGACCATTGTGGCAATCCCTACCTTTAAGTTTTTGGATCATTCCTTTAAAAACTGGCGGGGGATGGAAGAGACCGGAGCACGCAGGATTAAAAGATCTATTTTAATTGACCAGTCCAGTATCAAATTTTTGGACGACGAGCTCATGGAGCGTTTATCAAAAATAGATATTATCAAAAGTTATCTAGAGCAAAAAAAGATAGAAATCGAAGAGCACAATAGAAATGTAGGAGCCAGTCCGGAATCAGTGCTCAATGGCCGGCGCCTGACAAACCTGGGTACCTTGCGGGCCTATATCCTGGCTTATCTTAAGTCCCATCCCAAAATCAGACAAGACCTGACCCTGATCGTGCGTCATCTACAGCCTACAGCAGATAAAGGTCTGCCACTGGAGGTTTACTGCTTTGTGAATGATACCGATTGGGCCAATTATGAGGCTATCCAGGCCGATATATTTGACCATATCCTGGCCGCCTTGCCAGAATTTCATTTGCGGGCCTATCAGCGCAACGCCCTGGTAGATCACAGGGTTATAAACCAGGCTCAAACATAATGTGTCCTTCACGTGAATAACTTTATTAAACTTCCTCACCTAGGCCCGAAACCTGCATACTAACCGAACTGATGTGGATTGTTCTCTCTTTGTTTACCGCCCTTTGCGAGGCCATTAAAGATGGCCTCTGTAAAAAAGGGCTACAGGGTAATGATTTTCTGGTCATTGCCTGGGCATGGAAGGCATTTTCCCTGCCGTTTCTCCTTCCTTTAAGTTTCATAACCCCTGTCCCTGATTGTTTAAATCTGCGTTTTTTGGGGATCCTGGCCCTTGGAGGCGGATTAAATATCCTGGCCACAATCTTGTATATCCGGGCCATTCAAGCCTCTGACCTATCCCTGACCCTGCCTCTCCTTAGTTTTACGCCGGTTTTTTTGCTCTTTACTTCTCCGCTCATGGTCGGCGACAAGCCAGAACCTACTGGTTTTTTGGGCGTGTTTCTGATTTTTCTGGGTTCATATATTTTAGGCAGCTCAAAGCCTGGCTTTTGGGGGCCCATCAAGGGACTATTTTCAGAAAAAGGCCCCAGACTTATGCTTTGTGTGGCCCTTATCTGGAGCATCGCCGCCAATGTGGATAAAATGGGTATAAGGGAGACTTCCCCTTTTTTCTGGGCCTTTAGCGTTCAAGCATTTATTGCTTCCGGCCTGACCTTGCTTTTATTCAGGCAACAAAAAAATATTTCCCTTGGTTCCAGAAAAAACATCTTTTTGCTGAGTCTAATCGGACTATTTACTGCAATGGGGCTCATTTCGCAGATGTCGGCTGTAAACATTGGCCTGGTCCCTTATGTAATAGCCATCAAGCGATTAAGCATTGTTTTTGGGGTAATTATCGGTGCAGTGGTTTTTAAGGAAAAGGATTTAAAGCTAAGGCTTTGCGGGGCAATGATTATGCTGGCAGGAGTCTTTTTGATGACGACTTAATTCGATTTAGTTTCGCCTGGATGGACTGAACCGCTTCAACTTCCTGACTTTACCCCCACCCCACTCACCTACTCAACTATTCAACTAATTCCCTTGCCTTCCTCTGCGTCCTGAGCTAAAAAATTATCATTGTTCATTTTATCTTTTGGTGCTTGTAAAGCTTAATAGGGAATCCCGTGAAAATCGGGAGCGGTCCCGCCGCCGTGATTCCCACAAAAGTCAGTCTCCGTGTGTGCCACTGTCCTATTTTGAGTTCTCAAAATGGATGGGAAGGCCGAGGCTGATGGGATGAGCCGGAAGACCTGCCAAAAGATGTCCATTTCTCCTGAGCAACGGGGGCTTTGTTCAGGAGGCCGGGTGTATAGTTACCTGCTGGAAGCGATCAAGCTCAAAATTTAAGCTTCATAGACGAAGAAAAATTGATACCGGGCGCCCAAACTTCATAAAATTTGAATGCCCGGCTGAAAGAAGCTATAAGCTACCTAGCAGGCCTGTCGCATTTATCCCCATATACACCATTTAGATTTAGTTATTAGCCCCAAAAAAATTTTGGGAGGTTTATTATGCGTAATTTTTTGGGATTGCGGGTTTTACCCGTTGTGGTGGGATTGTTTTTCTTACTTACTTTGGCAAGTGATGTCCTGGCTCATGGCCATAGGCAAGAGAAAAAAATAGGTATTTTATTGGTGGCTTTCGGCACGACTTATACGCAAGCTCAAAAGGCCTTTACCAATATTGAGAGAAAAGTGCGTCAAGCCTTTCCGGGCATACCTGTCTACTGGGCTTATACCTCCAAGATTATCCGCCATAAATTGGCTAAGAAGGGGCAAAAACTCCTTTCTCCGGCCCAGGCCTTGGCCAAAATGATGGATGAAGGCTTTACCCATGTGGCTGTGCAATCATTGCACACTATTCCAGGCGCGGAATATGATTATCTGGTGCAAGTGGCGCAAAGCTTTTCAGGTCTGCCCAAGGGCATGCAAAAAATTTTGGTGGGTCATCCGTTATTGGCAACACACGAAGATTTTCAAAAAACGGTTCAGGCCCTGCTCCAAAATATCCCGACACAAAGGAAACAAAAAGAGGCAGTTGTTTTCATGGGTCACGGCACACATCATCTGGCCAATGCCTGTTATCCGGCCCTGCAATATTATCTTTGGCAAAAGGACAAAAATATTTTCGTGGGCACTGTAGAAGGTGCGCCATCCCTTGAAGATACTGTCAAGGAGCTAAAGAGCCGCGGAATAAAAAAGGCGTATCTCCTGCCGTTCATGTCTGTGGCTGGTGACCATGCCCGCAACGATATGGCCGGAGATGAACCAGACTCCTGGAAGTCAGTGCTCACTGCACAAGGAATAGAATGTATACCGGTACTTAAAGGCACGGCTGAATATGATCAGATTGTGGATATCTGGGTCGAACACTTAAAAGCTGTAATGGACCAACTTTAAAGTACGAAAAGGGGTTTAAACCCCGCATCTACAGGACAAATCAGTTTATGCATCGCTATTTTACTTATCCTGAGAAAGGACATTTTTATGCCTTGGGTGTTGGCCCGGGAGCGCCAGACCTTTTGACTATCAGGGCAGTGAACATGATTAAAGGGGCAGATGTAGTCATCTGCCCCTGTTCAGCCCGTTCTAAAACCAGCCTCGCTTTAGAGGCGATCAAGCCATGGCTTGATCGCCAGGAAATAGTCGAGCATGTCTATCCTATGGCTAGGGATGAACAAAAGACCTGGAAATCATGGGAGAAAATGGCCTCGTTGGTTGTTAAGCGATGCAATCAAAAGCAAACAGTAGTGCAGGTTACACTAGGTGATCCGCTGGTCTATAGCACCAGTTGCTATCTTCTGCATCTTTTATCCAAAAGAATGCATCGCTCGATGATCCATGTGGTACCTGGCATCACTGCATTTCAGGCCGTGAGTGCAAAGCTTGGTTATCCTCTGACCATGCAGGAAGATAGACTTTTACTCGTCCCTGGCACAGACATGCAGGAAGTAGAGAAATGCCTTACCAGGTGTGAAACACTGGTGTTATATAAGGTGGGCAAAAAAATTTCCGAGCTTTACGCTCTTCTTAAAAAACATGGTTTGGAACATAGGGCCAAAATGGTCTGTTATGTAGAACAGGAAGATAAAGAGTTTGTCTGTGAAGACCTGGCCCAGGCTTTGAAATCCATGCCCGGCTACCTGGCCACAGTGATTGTGAATATTGGAAGAAGGAAGTGGAATAACCATAAAAGAGCCTGTGGCCGAAGCTTTTAGGCTTAATTCCCATGGGGTTTATTCCAGTCCTGGTTTCTTTCATGCTGGTACAAAGACTTGGACCAATCTAAAGTTTGCTTGCGGACAGAGCATAATGGGATATTTTGGGTAAACAAATATTCTTTTTATTGTCGATAGTTATGATCAATATCGCAAAATATTCAGCCCATGCATCCCGATGCTCTGTTTTTCCGCAAGCTTTATTAAGATTGGGTTACCCAAGCCGTTTGTAATGCATTTCAGAAACCAAGACTCTCAATCAGCGGTTAAAATAGGGTGTGGCCACTGGCTCAATAGAGAAGAGGTAAAAAGGTTAAGAGGAAAAGAGGTCTGGAAGAAGGTGTAGCCGGTAATGAGCAAGTTAAAAACAGGCCTGAGCACTGGCACGTGTGCAGCTGCCGCGGCCAAGGCTGCGGTTTTACTACTTAGCGGCAGCGTAAGCAAAGATGAAGTTCAGGCAGTTGAAATTACCCTGCCCACGGGCAAAAGAATCAATGTCCCTATTAAAGGGTGGAGCAAGCAGGATAATTTGGCCTGCGCCTGGGTAGAAAAGGATGCCGGCGATGACCCGGATGTAACTCATGGTCTGGAGGTTCATGTTCAGGCAAGATTTAGCGAAAGCGAAGGCAATGAAATTGAGTTCGTCCGCGGCAAAGGTTTAGGCGTAGTAACCAGACCAGGACTACCTGTACCAGTGGGTGAGCCAGCCATAAATCCCGTTCCAAGACAGATGATTGTCCAGGCCATCAGGGAAGTAACTGCTTTTGGTGTACAAATAAAGATCTCCATTCCCGGCGGCGAAGAAGTTGCTCACAAAACCTTTAATCCCCGTTTGGGCATTAAAGGCGGCATCTCGATTTTGGGAACCACTGGTGTGGTCAAGCCCTATTCCGTTGCAGCCATTAAAGAAACCATAGGCTTAAATATTAATATGGTTTGGGAAATGGGTTACAGGGAACTGGTCCTGGTACCGGGAAATATCGGGAACAGGGCTGCAACGAATCTTGGATTTAATACGGACCTAATTGTCGAAGTAAGTAATGAATGGGCCTATGCTCTGGACAAACTCAAAAACTATGACTTTAGAAAAGTAACTATCCTCGGCCATGCTGGAAAACTTTTAAAATTTATTAACGGTCACTTTCAGACCCATAGCCAAAATTCCCCTTCAGCAGTGCCCATATTTCTAGCCGCAATAAAGCAGGTACTGGGCATCAAACTTACGGATGTAACTACTGTGGAAGGAGGATTTTCCTGTCTGGGTGCCAAAGAGCGACAGGTTATTGGCAACCACCTTGCCAGGCAGGTATTCGAAAAAGTACAGCAAAGGCTAAATACCGTTCCTCTCTTACAAGTTGTTTTAATCAACCTAAAAGGTGAAATTGTAGGCAGGAACCTTTGATATCGTCCAAGTCGCATCATGATCAACAAGCTCAATAAACCCAAAATCACTATTATTGGCTGCGGACCGGGGGGCAAAGAATTTTTAACTTTGGCCGCGCTAAAAGAAGTGGAGAAAGCAGATATTCTGGTTGGTGCTCCCAGACTACTTGAACTTTTTCCAGAGTTTAAAGGCCGGGTATTTTCCTTAGGTGCGAACATAGACCAGGCCATTGAGTTCATAGAGACCAGTTTTAAAAACCAAAAGATAGCCGTGCTCGTCAGTGGCGACCCCGGCTGTTTTAGTTTCAGCCAGAAGGTTGTGCACAAATTTGGCCGTGAAAATTGCCATCTGGTTCCGGGAATTAGCTCGGTGCAACTTGCCCTCTCCCGGCTTAAGCTCGAGTGGACAAAAGCGAAGATCGTCAGTGTACACGGACGCGAACCTGAATTTAAGGCCAGCGAACTTTTATCTTATCCGGTAGTTGTTATTTTATTGGGTAAAGATTTAACCTGGTTTAAACCATTATGGCCAAAGCTTAATAAAAATTTTGAGGTGTATTTGGTGCAAAATTTAAGTCTTGAAAACGAGAGGCTGGACAAGCTCAGCCAAGAGACTGATTTAAATCAATCCATATACGGCCAAGCCATGTTAATTCTGGAGGCTAAAAGTGAATCTGGCCTTGGTTAGTCTGTCTCTTCCCGGGGCCTACCTGGCAAAAAAATTGGCTGCTGAAATGAATGGAGAAATTTTTGTCCATCAAAAATGGGCACGGGAGACTCAGACCATTAGCTGTAGCTATTTTGAACGCATTTTTGACCTTTCTAGCGATCTTTTCCAAAATTTCAAAAGAATCGTCTATTTTGCCCCCTGTGGGGTAGTGGTGCGGGCCATTGCGCCTTTTCTGAAAAATAAACTGGACGACCCAGCCGTGGTAGTTGTGGATGCAGGTGCCAGATATGCCATAAGCCTGCTTAGCGGTCATGAAGGCGGCGCAAATGCCCTGGCCTGCCAGGTGGCCAACATATTAGGCGCCGAGCCGATAATTACCACTACGACCGAGGCCGTTAAGGATATTATAGCCGGCATCGGGTGCAGAAAAGGGGTGCAGGCCGAGGAGATTATTACCTGCTTGCACATGGCCTTAAATAAAGTAGGCAAAAAACTGGATGCGGTGCGTATGCTATCGTCGGTTGATTTGAAAAAGAACGAGACCGGCCTTATTTTGGCGGCCCAAAAATTAAATTTGCCGCTCAGATTTATCCCGGCCGAGGAGATCAAAAAAACCACCTTCAAATTTAACACGTCTGAGTTTGTCCAGCAAAAAATAGGACTGCCTGGTGTTGCCGAGCCTGCTGCTCTTTTGGCCGGGACGCGAACCAGGTTGATACTGGAGAAGACCATATGCAACAGAGTGACCATTGCCCTGGCCCAGGAAAACTTGCTGTAGTCGGCATAGGTCCGGGGCATAGATTAGACCGCACTTTCCGCTGTGAACAGACGATATTGAATAGCGATGTTGTGGTCGGGTACCCTCGCTACCTGGAACACATCAAGGACCTGCTACCGGGAAAGGAAGTTTATTCCTCTGCCATGACCAAGGAGGTTGAGCGCTGCCATCTGGCTGTAGATAAAGCTCTCGCTGGCTACTGGGTAGCCTTGATCTCTTCCGGTGATGCCGGGGTCTATGGCATGGCTGGCCTGGCCCTGGAAATTCTGGGCCAGAAAAACGAATTTTTACCCGTGGAGATCGTGCCTGGGGTCACAGCCGGTCTGGCCTTGGGAGCCAAGCTTGGTGCCCCGCTCATGCTTGATTTTGCCTGCATAAGTCTCAGTGATCTTCTGGTGGACTGGAGTGTAATCGAAAAAAGACTCCATGCCGTTGCCCAGGCCGACATGACCACGATCCTGTATAATCCCAAAAGCAAAAAAAGGGTCTGGCAAATTCAAAAGGCCCGAGAAATCTTTTTATCTTATCGCTCCCCCAAAAATCTGGTCTCCATTGGTACTGATTTAACTCTTGATGAGGAAAAGGTGATTATCACTGACCTGGAGCACATGCTGGAGCACGAGATAAACATGCGCTCGGCAATTATTATTGCCAGCAGCGAGACCAGGAAAATCGGCCCCTGGTTAGTCACGCCCAGGGGATATTCTCTTAATTAATGTTGGATGTTGAATGATGAATGTTGAATTCTAGACGCCAGTCTGTGAGTGTTGTGGTATGAAAATTCTCCATCTGGCAGGCACAGCAGAGACCAGAGAGATCGCCAGACCCCTGGCTTTAGCCGGCTATAATGTTTTGGTGAGCACGGCCACTGATGAGCCTCTGGATTTAGGAGCCCAAAACATAACCAGACGGACTGGTGCGCTGAGTGAAGAACAGCTTTTTAGGCTCCTTGCTGATAAAAAATTTGTGGCCGTTGTTGACTCCACTCACCCCTATGCCCAAGAAATTTCCCACCAGGCCTTTAAAATATGCCAAAGGCTTAATCTGCCCTATTTTACATACAGGCGGGCTGTAACCACAATCTCATATGATAAAGTTGTCTGGGCAAACGATCATAGTGAGGCAGCAATGCTTGCCGCTTCGTTTAATCGACCCATCCTACTCACCATTGGCTCTAAAAATATTGCCCCTTATGTTGAAATGGCCCGGAAAAAAGGACTGAAAATCATTGCCAGGGTCCTGCCCAGGCAAGAGTCACAAGAAACATGTCTTGGAGCCGGCTTAAAACAGGAGGATATAATTACCGCCAAGGGTCCATTTTCGGTAGAGGAGAACCTGTCTCTTTTACGCAAATATCAAATCGGCTGTATGGTAAGCAAGGATAGCGGACAGGCTGGCGGAGTACCAGCCAAGATTGAAGCCGCCAAAAAGGCTGGTGCTTATGTGGTGATGGTCAGACGGCCAGATAAACCTGAAGGGATAAGGTTTTTAAATCCCGACGATTTAGTGGAAAAGTTAAAAAACTTGATAGGTTAAAAAAGGAGGCCAAAGCCTCCTTTTTTTGTCTCTATCTCTGTTTGCTTGCGGACGGGGGATCCAGAAGTTTTAGTTCATAAGAATAGATTTCTCCATCCGCCCTGACCGCGATTCTTATCCGGTCTATACCCTGGTTGCCTGGCAGGTAGATGTAGCCCATGCGGGTAATATTGGCAGGGATAGAATCTTCTTTCCAGGCATAATCGTAAATTTCCTGCTCGATCATCACTTTTAATTTTCTTTCGGCCTCGGGCACGGATGATACACCCAGGGCCATTCCGCCAATTCCCGCTCCAATGGCTGCACCGGAAAGGGCATTGTCTCCGCCAATGACAGCAAACAAGGCACCTAATCCTGCCCCTACAAACGCACCCAAAGAGCCTGAACGCAGGGCATTGCGCGTTGTTTGCTTAAAAGATTCCGAGGCAAACACAAGACGCAAGGCCTCGTCTTCCGTATAGGGCAAAAATTCGCCTGTTTTCCCAATACCGCGGATCTCATCTTTGCGTACAATAGGCATGGCAAAATCTTTATTTTTAAAGACCAAAAAAACAGGCTCCAGATTTGCTTTGGTGTAATTCAACCCCTGGCCTGAATAAACATAACGCAAGGCTGCTATATCCCACTTTTCAGTATGCACTGCGCCCTGGATGGTACTGGGGTCAACAACTCTTCTGGGCTGAGGCAGTGGATGGGTCGGTGCACAGCCTACAATAAAACCGACCAACAAAATAAATAAAAAAATCTTCTTCATATTTTCCTCCTCTCTTATAAGGCAGAACTCTGGGTGTTGAATATCAAATCGTCAGCCCTAACCCTATTAATTTTAATTCCAGCGGAAGTTCTAATCCTTTTGGGACATAACGAGCCAGTAGAAAATCCATTTTTCAGAGCTTGTTTACACAGTTTTTGACTTTTGTCCGTCCTAGCCAGTTCATGTTGCCGTCGTCAAGAAATCATTCTTTTGCAGTTGATACCAGGACAAGCTTGTTCAGGTTGTTTTGCTTCCGAATAGACTTTTCCGAGGCCCCAGAAATATTATCATAAATTATTGCACAAAACCAGTTCATAATGATGATTCTTCTTCAAATGACGTTAATCAGCCGGGCAAATGCAGTAACTCAAACCTCGGGAAAGCTACAGACAAGAAAGCCGTGCAGATACTCTGTGCTTTGGTAATAATCCGGAATCCGGCGGCAATCAGGGGAAAATTCTACTACGGAATCCCAATATCCACTGACCACCCTACCTACTCAACCACTCACCTAACTCACCTACTCAACCCAAGTTCAGACCTATCACCCAAAAGATACATCGAGAATCATCATTACCGAAAAACCGAGCATTGTTGCCATTGTTACTAAGTCGATGTTTGCATAATTTCTTTGAGATTCCGGAATTAGTTCCTCCACCACAACAAAAATCATGGCTCCTGCAGCAAAACAGAGAGCGTATGGTAAAATATTTTGCATTTTCAGGACAAATAGTGCTCCGATAACTCCAGCAATGGGTTCAACCATACCGGAAGCCTGACCCATCAAAAAACTTTTCCACTTACTCATCCCGTCTCTTCTCAATGGTATTGATACAGCAGTCCCTTCAGGAAAATTTTGAATCCCAATGCCGATTGCCAAAGCAATTGCACCTCCAATTGTGGCAGAAGAAAGATTAGCAGCTACAGCTCCAAAAGCAACACCAACAGCTAGGCCCTCAGGTATATTGTGAAGGGTTATGGCAAGTACCAGAAGGACACTTCGTTGCCACGAGGTCTTTATCCCTTCACTTTTATCAACACTTAGCCCTGGATGAAGATGTGGCAAGAATTTGTCAGTCAGTCTCATAAAAATCCCACCACCCATAAATCCGATGACTGCGGTCAGCCATGGAATATGTCCCAACTGTTCCGCCATCTTTATGCCTGGTGCGAGAAGAGACCAGAAGCTTGCAGCAATCATTACGCCGGCAGCAAAGCCAAGCATTGAATCCATAATCTTTGGGTTTACAGCTCTTGTAAAAAAAACCAGCGCTGCTCCTGCAGCAGTTACGCTCCAGGTAAAGAGTGTGGCAATGAGCGCCTGCATAACAGGATTGAATTGTTGTATGAAATCTATCATTTTTAGTCTCCTAGCTTAGCTGCCTTTTTCTTAAAATCCGCCCTGGTACCACGCCACCCCTTGGAAGCATTGCTTGGTAATTTACAGCCGTCAATGGCAAACTTCTCCCTGCCGATCAATCCCTGCTCATCACAGACCAGAAGCGCTTCCAGAAAGAGCTGAACGTCCTCTTTATCCATGCTGGAAATAAGGTTGACAATAGTTGTGAAATGGGGCGGGTATCAGGGAAAAATTCTACTACTGAATCCCATATCCACGGACATTCCTATCCTACTCAACCACTCACCTACTCAACTACTAAACCAAACTCCAGCCATCGGATGCACACATCCTGGGGTCGTAGGCAGGAGCACTGGTATCATCGTTTTCGAACCGGTCGTTAAAGATGGAAAGGGCGAGTTCGTGGTCAATCAGATGACTCAGGGTGTACTCGAAAATGCCGGGGATGGGAATGAATTTTCCCTGGGCATAGAAGTAATATACAGGCTCAACGATGGAAATCACCTGCTTTTTCCCAGAGCGAAGCGGCGGGAAAAAGTCAGGCGCATTGACTTGTTAGGTGTTTTTAATTTTAAATTAAAGGATATTTATTTTCGATTGCGCCATTCTTTTTTATTATAACGTGCAATTCAACATCTGTGATATTGCCTTTAGGGAATATACGCACCAGCCAAACTTTTTTGTCAGATAAATATTGTGCATCAAAACCTATTCGAAAATCTTGAGACCATTTTTTAACAAATTTTTGGACTTCTTTATCTTGTTTTGCGATCGCTATAGCTTCTTTTGGGGTATCAATTGGTAATTCGATTTTAGGCGTATTGCAGGCACCAATGAAAACGATTAAACAAATAAGGATGTTTATTTTTATAATTTTTCTATTCATATATTTTTTATCTAACGAGCCCGTAGAAAAACCTTTTCTTAAAGCTTGTTTATACAAATTTTGACTTTTTCCGTCCTGCCCGGTTCAAATTGCCGCTATCAATAATTCATTTTTCTCTTGGTGCCGGGTGAAGTGACAGGTTATCCATTCGAGTTGTTCCTCTCTCCTCTCGTCAGACTTTGCAATGACCCTCCTCAGTCAATGGACAATGGTCGTTTTTACTCTTAAATTAGGTAGAAGATAAAAAATTTTCTCCCATCTTGGTTTACTTCTTACATAACAACGTTTGTTATATGAAAAATCCCGTTACATCATTTCTTACCACCATAAAATGAAAAAATTCCATATCTATAGAAACAATCCACATCCCTAAATCCAATATCTGTCAGAGCTTTCAACTGGTCTGCTAACGTGTCTATATTACGATAATGACTAGGTTCTATGTACCTTCGAATAATGTCTGTATAATCACCTTTTGACTTCAATTTCGTTTGTTGCTCATATATCCATTCTTTCCACAATGTCAGATACCAATTCTCAAGAGACTTTGTTGGTGAAAGGACAACATCCATATTTAGGAAATACCCACCATCTTCTAAGTGGAGATAAATATAATTGAAGAGAGACTTCTTCTCATCCATTGTTAAATGATGAATGGCAAAGGAAGAAACGATGAGATTAAACCTAGGGAGTTTGATATCTCTGTCATGTAGCAGATCTTTAAAAGTTGCTCTAATGAAACAAAGATTCTCAAAACCAAATAGTTTTTCTTGAGCTTTATTTAACATGTCTTCTGAGGCATCAACCAATGTCCCTGATATCGAATTGTCAATTTTCAAGAGCTCATGGATCAAGATTCCATCTCCGCAACCTAAATCTAACACTCTATTTTGCTTATTCTCACCTAAGAAATGCTTATAAAAAGATTTCAAGATCTCAAGTAACCTTCTCCTCTCTACTATTTGAATGTCAGCTGCTTCAAGATACTTATAAGCATACTCCTTTTTCGACCAGCGTGTCCTATCGAAATTTGCCATAAGACTGCTTTCCTTTTATTTTATATAACTTATTTTATATAAAATCTCTTATCTCATTCTTAGACAAAGTCTAACTATATTTTTTCTACTGAATCAAGTAAAAATTTCATACTTCAAGGCCAATCAACATCGCCTTAAAAGTACCATATTTCATTATGTTACGCTAAATCAATATTACTTTCCTCCTGAAAAAAATCTATATCTCGGTCAGTCCTCTTCTCTTAAATTCCTAGCTAAAAATCGACCTCTCATTTAATTTAGGTTGTATAATCTATCAATAAATTAAGTTATAGTCATGACTATGATAAAAAATATATATACTTCTATCAACACTATATATCATATCTTATTCTTACTGAATTTAAAAAATATCTCTCAAGTCCTGGATGAATAAAACAAAATGCTATCCCTTATTATCTCAAATGGAGGTCAGACTTTTACGCTTTCACAGGCAATACAACAGGCAAAGGGGCGTATCCGGTACCTGCACCTGTCGGGAAAAAGACTAATGCATTTTTTTAACCGCAGACCCACGCAGACTAACGCAGACATTCTTGTTCGGCAGACTTTGCCGAACAAGAACTAGACGGCCTTACAGGCCGTGGTTAAGCTTAGAAACTATCAGTTTCCGGGTGTGATGATAGCCGTATCAGATACGATAAGAGCCGAAATTCAAATATCCTTCCCGGCCTGAAAGGCCGGGACAAGTAGTGCCCCCGGCAAGTCGCCGGGCGCACTTGTCTGCGTCCGTCTGCGTGGGTCTGCGGTTAAAATATATGCTTTCAAAAATTGCAAGTGCAGCTAACGGATGCACCGAAGTTAAGCTGGTTCTGATAAATTAAATGGCGTGCATAAACTAATAGCAATGCTGATTTATGGATATCCACAAAAAAAGGCCGCCCAAAAGGGCGGCCTTTTTGATCTTTAATCATCAAGCTCTTTATGAATTCAACTTCTTCTCCTGCGGAAATACCGGCAGGTAACGATAGGATAGGCTCAGGACCAAAGCACCGTAGGCAACGATTTCAAAGGTGGTGGCCCACTCAGCCCAGTTAGGTGCATAAGAATACCATTTGTCAAAAGGCATGACCGGAAAGGCAATTGTCTGCACGGTAAAGACGAAACGGTTGATGCAAACACCTATACAATCCAGGATGGCAGCAATGTACAGAAGTGCTGGAATGTTGCGGAATTTGGGGACGATCAAAAGGATCGCGGGAATGATACCACACAAACCGAGTTCAGCCCACAAAAGCCATTGACCATAAACATCATTAAACATCTGGTCAAAGGTCAGGCCCATTCTGGGCAGAGTGTCAGTAGCCCAGAACCAGGTGTCCAGAATTTTAAAGAAGAGATAGGCACCAAGGAGTGTGCCGGCAATCTTACCCATTAATGCCTTTGTCTTGTAGTCAACCAGTTTACGTCCTGTTATTACTTCCATCAGTGTAGCTACAAGCATGGTAAAAGCCGGGCCGGAAGCAATAGCAGAGAATACAAAGAGGAAGAATGTCCATGGCCAGATAAAAAAGCCTTCACGAAAAGCAAAGGGACGACCAAAAAGGACACCGTACATACCACCAAGAGAACCCTGATGGAATGTGGATAAAAATGTTCCAATACCGGCAAAAAGTGGCATATAGACATGGAAGTTGTGAGCCAGATGATGGAGAAAACGAATTTTATTTAATTTTCTGTTTTCAAGAATCAGAGGAATGTACTCTATAATCAGAACTGTGCAGTAACAGGTAATACAAAAAATAACTTCAGTGAGCATTGAATGCACATTTGGATGCCAGTAACCAAACCAAGCCCTTAAGGGCTGACCAATATCCAATGTTAAAATGAGCATGGCTCCGGAATAGCAAATGAAGCCAACAATAACGGCCAGATTAATGATATTTTTCAGTTGATCGACGCGGATAATGTATTTTAAAAATCCGGAGAAAAATGCCCCGGCCCCCAGAGCAATCACAGCCAGGTCAAAGGTGATCCACAAGCCAAATCCAAAATAATTATCCAGCCCTGTTACCCCTATGCCGTTAGCAAAAATTTTTATAGTGGCATAGAGACCCCAGAGCAGAACAGCTCCGATAAGTCCCAGCCAGACTATAAATTTGCCAAACGAGCAACGTTCAACTCCTTCGGGTATCCATTCTTTATCCAGCATGGTCTATTCTCCCTTGGTCTTTTCGTTTTCCAGGTAGTTATCACCCTGTCTGCGCACCCATTCCCTTTTGCTCATGTAATAAACCTGGGGTTCGGTGCCCAGCCTTTCTAATAGTCTAAACGCGTACCTGCTTTTTGCCAGTTTAGCTACTTTGTGTTCAGGGTTATTCAAATCACCAAAGACAATGGCTCCGGTGGGACAAACTTCAACACAGGCAGGGATATAATCTTCTTCTTCCAGATGCATTGGATCACGGCCTTCCATACGTGCCTTCTCTTTGGCTGCTGCAAAACGATGGTGACAGAAAGTACATTTTTCTACTACACCGCGGGGCCTAACCGAAGTAGAAATATTTAAGGTCTTGTCCATACCTTCAGGCCAAACCGGGTCAAACCAGTTGAAATAGCGGGCGTGGTACGGGCAGGCAGCCATACAGTACCGGCAACCAATACAACGAGGATAAATCTGGCTGACAATACCGCCTTCTTCATCTTTTGTGGTCGCCACTACAGGACAAACAGTTGAACATGAAGGTTTGCCACATTGCATACATGGCCGTGGGAGATAAGCAATATCATGTTCAGGAAAGTCTTTGCCATTGGAAAGCTCATATACGAGCATCCATGTCAAGGTGCGCAATTTATTAGATCCTTCAGTTACGGGGGCAATGTTGTTTTCTGCCTGGCAAGCAACCATACAGGCTCCGCAGCCTGTGCATTTGTCCAGATCAACAACCATTCCCCACTTAACTTTAAACTCTTTAACTTGCATGGGTTACCTCTTTTAAATCTTTATCTTGAATTTAGGCTTTAACAACTTTTACCTGGGAATTATTCCACACATAAAGACCAGTGGTTTTCTCCTGAGTCACGGTGAGCACGTTAAAAACATTATCACCCTTGCCTTTACTAAAGTCATCCCAGGCAGTGTGGCCAAAACCTAAAGGTGCAGCAACAACATCATTCATTACTGTTTCAGTGATGTTGACCAAGGCCTTGCACTGACCTGCAGCCGAAACCAGTTTGACTTTCTTATCTTGTTTAAGCCCAAGCTTTTTGGCTGTGGCCTTGTTCAGGTGCACATAAAAATCTCTTCCCTTGAGTTCGTTTTCTCGGATTGTAACCACTCCAAATGGAGGGGTGGCCAGTTTAGTATTACCAATATAAGGCTTGGCCTGAGGAGCAAGATAGATCGGATATTCGGTAGAAGCCATTTTCAGACCGCCTGACAGAGTCTGAGTTGGTAAGGACAGAGTAGATTGAAAAACCTTTTTGTCCCCTACATATGCCTGACCGCCTTGCAATTCTTCCCAATCTGCGCCCAGCTTTCCAGCTTTGGCATTTAACACATCCTCAAAAGAAGAAATACCCAAGTCAACTCCCAGTGCTTCGGCCAGTTCCAGAATAAAATCCGGAGTCGGTTTGGCATCAAAGACAGGCTTAATCACGGGAGTACTTACACTGTAAGTAACTGCACCTGCACCAAAGGGAGTGTATGCGTCATCAAGTCTTTCCAGGAAGTGCGGAGTGGGTAAAATCAGATCCGCTTTGGCTGCGGTTTCGTCGAGGAAAGTGCTGAAGCTTACTTTAAATGGAATCTTATCTAAGACCGAAGCTACCTGAGAGGCTTGTGGCAAGGCATACAGTGGATTCGCCTCATAGATAAACAGGACATCGGGCCGTTTAGCACCTTTTTGCACATCACTAATAAAATTGATCAGGCTATTTTGTCTAAGTTGATTCAAGTCAGGTGCTTTATCCACGGCCTGAACACTAGGCAGAGCCACCAGACCTCCAGGCTGATTCAAACGGCCCAGAAGTAGATTCAGGAAAATGCCTGCTACCGTATCCAGGCTACCGCTTCCCTGTCCAAAGTCGGAACCGGAAACAATGACCGGCCTCCTGGCGGCTATAAGTTCGGCAGCTACTTTCTTGATATCATTTGCAGGAACACCGGTTAAAGCTTGAACTTTAGACGGTGTATAATTGGTCAGAATATACTCTTTAAAGTCGGCAAAACCTTTGGCGGAACATGTTTTCCCTGCTTTCAGAATATAATAAGCCAGACCTAAGGCAAATACACTCTCTTTACCGGGTAGAACTGGAACCCATTTATCAGCAACAGAAGCTGATCCCGTTTGTACCGGACCTACGTAAATATATTGACCTTTTTTCTGGCCAAAGGCCTTTTGGTTTCTGACCACTGTGCCCCAACTGGATAAGAGGTCTGCCCCCAGCATAAGAACGTAGTCGGAATTCTCCAGGTCAAAGCCAACCTGACCCTGACCACCCATCATTTTATTCCAGGTGGTGGCATAGGCAGTCGCATCACTCGGCATAAAATAGTAGTCAGAACTGCCCAGAGCAGCTAAAAATGCTGCCAAGACTTCATTGGCTGTGCCGTTCTCATCACCGCTAATAAGTGCTACGTTGCCACTGCCTTTCTGGGTGGACAGTTTTTCTGCCAAAATTTTCTTGGCCTCATCCCAGGAAATGGACTCAAACTTGCCTCCATTATTTTTCAATGGCCCTTTCACTCTGGCAGGGCTATATAAAAGTTGAACAGCAGCGGCCCCTAATGGACAAATTCCGCCCTGACTCAAAGGATGACTGAAGTTTCCTTCGGCAGTAACTGGCCTCTTGCCTACGGTATTGATATCCAATCCACAACCTGCAGGACACAGCTTACAGGTTGTAGGAGTAACCCCCTTGGCCCCATATTTTAACTTAGGGATCCACGGCCAGTTCTGGCTCCAAATGGATACATCATCGAGCAACTTCCAGGGCACAGGGGTAAAAAGCGTACCGGCTGCGCCGCCAACTAAAAATGTGATGAATCCTCTGCGATCAAGTCCCATATTTCTACCCCTCTTTATTTATGACAAATATAACAGGCATTACTGGCGCCATTTTGGGCATGGCATCTCTCACATTGCCACATTTTCATTGTATGCTTACTGTATCCGCTCAGTTTGTTTTCATAAAATACAGGCGGTGTATCAGTGTTAGCCACATCCAGGTGACATTCGGTACAATCAAAATCCTGGTGAGCAATATGGGAGAAGTAAACATTGTCTGGCTGTTTCTGATAAACCAGCCAAGGTACTTCCTTTTCTTCGTTGACATACTCTTCCACAAATTTTGCCTCATCAGGATCTTCACCCATCACTTCCATGTGACACTCAGCACACTGTTCAGTCGTAGGCAGACCGGCGTACGAGCCATCTTCCCTGTAAGAATGACATTGCTCGCAGTCCATGGCCTGGTCCTCCACATGAACCTTGTGACTGAACCGGATGGGCTGAGCCTTTTCACTATACAGCACCTTGGGGAATCCCCACCAACCGAGGACGAGCGCACCCACAAAACCGACAATAAAGGTTACAAAAGGGAGCACTGCGCAACTCTTTGTTTTTGCCACTTTTTTTCCCTCCATACCACATTCCTCATTGAAATTTGAAAATTGCACACCAATACCCCAGGCTAAATCCCCGCCACACTATGCAAGGTAGCACTTGAGTGTCAAGAGTTTAGGAAAAAATTCACGAAGTATTTATACAAAAACTTAATGTTTAAAATTCAAGGTTCAAAGCAAAGAGCGCAAAAGGATAAGCTCATGTCAAACTACACAACTTTTTATCCATATTAAGCGCCTCATTGTTACCACCCACCTTTAGCCTTTTGCCCTTGCCCTGTGTCTCCCATAAACATCCTCAAAGCGAACAATATCATCTTCTTCCAGATAAGGTCCGCTCTGTATTTCAATAATTTCTACGGGTACTTTTCCCGGATTGGCCAACCTATGCCTGGTTGCTTTGGGAATATCCACAGATTGGTTTTCACAAAGTAAAATCTCTTTGTCCCCGACAACTACTTCTGCTGTACCTTTAATAACTACCCAGTGTTCACTCCTGTGGTAATGCATTTGCAGACTGAGTTTAGCTCCCGGCTTAACTACGATACGCTTAATCTTATAGAATTTACCCTCCTCCAGTACCGTATAACTGCCCCAGGGTCTGTTCACAGTCACATGGGCCTCGACCAGTTGGCTCTCCTGCTCCTTCAGGATAGAAACAACATTTTTTACTTTTTGCACCTCTTGTTTGGGACACACCAGAGTGGCATCCCTGGTCTGGACAACAATCATATCTTTGAGACCTATGGCAGCAAGCTTGCCACCGGTGGAAAACAAAAGACTATCTTTGCACTCCAGAGGCAGGACATCGCCATTTATGACACAACCGTTCTCGTCCTTCTCCCCCAGTCTGTACAGGGCCTCCCAGTTACCCAGATCGTCCCAACCAAAATCAGCCGGCACAACCGCAGCATTTTCCACCTTTTCCATTATGCCATAGTCTATCGAGATATCGGGGATCCTGCCGTATCCCTGTTCCAATGGTTTATCTTTTCTGTTTTTCCACCACTTAAACAGCTCGGGTTGCAGAGTCTCGACAGCCTGAATAAAATTTTGCCCTGGAAACATGAACATGCCACTGTTCCAATAATATGTACCCTGCTTCAAATACTCTTTGGCGGTTGGCAAATCTGGCTTTTCTACAAAGGCCTTGACTTTAAATGCACCCTCTTTGATTTCTTCTCCTACGGCAATATAACCATAGCCTGTTTCAGGCTTGTAGGGTTTAATGCCAAAAGTCACAAACCAGCCATCTTGGGCAAGACTTGCAGCCATATGCATATCTTCTGTCCAGGCCTTTTCATCCTGAATCTGATGGTCTGAAGGAAAGACACCTATAATTGGCTCTTTTTCCTGGTCAATAATCTTATCCAGACCAAGTAAAATGGCTGGCAGGGTATTTCTGCCTACTGGCTCACTTAAAACCTGAGCATCCAGGTCCGGGCTTAACTCTTTAAGTTGACTTCTGACCTCAAATACATGTTCCTCATTGGTGACTACAAAAATCTTTTCCGGTGGAAGTAACTTTAAAATCCTGGATATGGTCTGCTGCAACAGGGATAAATTCCCATTTATAGACAAAAGCTGTTTAGGCAACAGTGTCCGGGACAGAGGCCAGAGCCTGGTTCCCGACCCCCCTGCCAGGACAATAGCAAATACATTTTCCATTATTTAACTCCCGTGAAATCAGTATATTATTTTTACATTCAACACATTCAAAAACTCATCTTTGCCTATTCACTTTTTTATATTTCAACCTTCATAAACAAACGGATTTTCAAATTCCCGAAAAAGGGGGAGGTGTTTGTCCCTTTCCGAAAGAATAGGGCTATCTGTCGGCCAGGTGATATTCAGATCAGGATCTGCATAGTATATACCGCGGTCATGCTCAGGGGCATATGGTGCATCAACCTTGTACTGAAATTCTGTATTTTCCTCCAATGTCATATACCCATGAGCAAATCCTTTGGGGATCAATAATTGTTTGAAATTTCGAGCCGAAAGTTCTATCTTGAACCACCTGGCATAGGTGGGTGAGCCTTGACGCAAGTCCACGACCACATCTAGTACGGCTCCTCTGGTTACCCTGACCAATTTGGTTTGGGCAAAAGGAGGAATCTGAAAATGGAGTCCGCGTAAGACCCCTTTGGCTCTTGAAAGGGCATGATTGTCCTGGATAAAATTGTAATTGAGCCCCTGTTGTTCAAAGGCGGCCTGGCTAAAGGACTCCATAAAATACCCACGATGATCCTCAAACACCCGGGGTTCAATAATAAATAAACCTGGAAACTCAGTAGAGATAAATCGCATTCTTTTCCCCTTTATTATTAGGCCGAGATTAGTAACTTAATTTCAGCCAGGAAACAAGAAAAAAGTGGAAAACCCAGTGCAAAACAGTGAACAAAAAACAGTTAAGCAAACAACTTTGCTCTTCCCTTAATGACCTAAAAAAGCAAAATCTGCTGCGGTCCATTCCTGATATAGAGCATGGCGCGGACCTATATCTTGATTTTAAGGGGAAAATGTTACTCAACCTGGCCTCTAATAATTACCTGGGCCTGAGTCAGACAGAAGTATTAAAGAAAGCAGCGTGCGAGGCCATCAAACGCTGGGGTACTTCTGCGGCGGCTTCACGTCTGGTCACTGGAAATTTTTCCCTGTACTGCGAACTGGAAGATGCTGTTGCCAGGTTTAAAACACAGGAAAAAGCCCTGGTCATAGGCTCCGGGTACATGGCTAATTTGTGCCTTGTAACCAGCTTGGCTCAAAGAAAAACTATTATCTTTTCAGACCGCTTAAATCACGCCAGCATTATTGATGGAATTATTCTTTCCCGAGCCAAACATATCCGGTACCGACACAATGATATCGAACACCTACATTATTTGTTAAAAAAACACGCTTCATGTGCACAAAAAATTTTAATTACGGATACTGTCTTCAGTATGGACGGAGACCTGGCCAGGCTGGAAGAGATTGTAACTCTTTGCAAAAAATTTAATGTCCTCGTCGTGGTTGACGAAGCACACGCCACTGGAGTGTTTGGCAAGGGACGGGGACTAGCCCATGCCTTGGGTCTGGAAAAGGAAATAGAGATACACATGGGCACATTCAGTAAGGCCCTGGGCTCGTATGGAGCTTATCTGGCTGGCGCAAAAGACTCCATAGAGTGGATAACGACCACGGGCCGGCCCTTTATTTATTCAACAGCCTTGCCCCCAGGTGTCATCGGGGCCAACCTTGCAGCCATAGACTTGGTCAGTCAAAACCCGGAGCAGGGTCAGAAACTACTGGATATGAGCGAGTATTTGCGTGCTGAACTTCATCGGCTGGGTTTTGATCTGGGCGACTCCGGGTCCCAGATTATCCCTGTTATCCTGGGTGATATCGAGACAACACTTAAGGCGAAAGAATTTTTATTAACGAAAGGCCTTTATATAGCTGCCATTCGTCCACCCACTGTGCCACAAAATACCGCCCGGCTGCGACTATCTCTGCGCGCTGATCTAAAAAAAGAACACTTGCAGCAAATTGTGCGGGCCTTTGAGGAGCTAAAAAAACAGTTATGAACTTTGGGAGATTCTTCACCCTTACGCTCCGTCCAGAATGACGACGTAAGCAGCACGTCATTCTGAGTCCCGCCAAAAGCGGGGCGAAGAATCTCCATATTCAAAACTCAGAACTCAAAAATGAACTCATCAACAGACTCAATTTTTATCTCAGGCTGGGCTGGGTATCCGTTTCTTTATCCCCGCTTCAGCCAAAACACCCGGTTTTTGCTGCCCTTTGTCCAGGACAGTCCGGGAAAAATACTAAATCAGGTCCGGGATTTTAAAGGCTCAACCATTATTGCCTGGTCCACTGGCGCACATATTTTACTGTCCCAGCTCAGTGAGATTAAAGATAAAAACGTATTCCTGCTGGCCCCATTTTTAGACTTTACTTCTTTTACTCCCGGATGGATTTTAGACAGGATGATCCAGGGTATAAAAGAAGACGTGCACAAGGTGGTGAGCAAATTCTGGAGAAAATGTGGCATTAAAGTACAATATATGGCGCCCGAAGAGGATAGGCCAGGGCTGATAGATGGACTAAATTTTCTGGCTTGTTCGAAAATTAAACTTGAAATCTCAGACTTGAAATCTAAAATCTTCATTATCCATGGCCAGGAGGATAAAATTGTTCCTTTAAGTGCATCTGAACAACTAAACTCTCTTCTACCGGAAGCAGAACTTATTGTTATCCCGACCGGGCATTATATTCCTGAAGAAACAATAAAGCAGCTTGTTTATGCAAAAACAGATACAAAAATATTTTGATCAGGCAAAAGACACTTACAAACAAGAGGCCCGTATACAGAAAATAGTGGCCAAAGAGTGTCTTGAATTGCTTAACAGGAACGACTTCGAACGGATCCTGGAGATCGGTGCTGGCGGGGGCCTTTTAACAGAGGCGGCCAAAAGCAGGCTAAAAAGTAAGCATTACGTAGCAGTTGACCTTTCCCTGGCCATGCTAAAAACCATTCAGGAAAGAGACGTCGTCCGAATCCAGGCAGATGGAGAAAGGCTACCGTTTAAGCCCGGATCATTCGACCTCCTTTTGAGTTCATCCACCATGCAATGGTACCAAAAAGGCGTACAAAGTATCGCTGAAAATCTTACGTACTTAAAAAAAAACGGCCAATTTGCCCTGGCCTTTTTTGTTCGGGGAACATTCAAGGAACTCGCCTATGCCAGTGAAGTTACCGGGTTTGGCTCGGTTTATCCCCTTGCCCGGGCCAAAACATATATAGATTTTTTTTCTCGCCTGAACATTAATTTTGACACCTCTAAAAAGACCTACACCCTTTACTACCCATCGGTCAGGGAGTTTTTGCAAAGCCATAAAAAGACCGGGGCCAGATACACCCGGCAAAAAAAGGCTTTAAGCAAAAAAAGGTACCTGGATTTTTGTAAAATCTATACGCGGACTTTTGGAGAGGAAGGCAAAATCCCTGTAACCTATGTGGTTTTGTATTTATGGGGAGGGGTCTAACTACTAAGCCAGGAGTAACCTTTTCAACTCCTGCATCCTCTTAATTGGATTAAACACCTGGATATTATGTATTTGAAACTGCTCTTCCCCATTATATAAGACAACCCCATATTCCAGACAGTCAGACGTTATGGACTGAAACCTTTTTATCCCTTTTAAAAAATCCCGGGAAAAGGTGGCGGCAGACTTTATTTCTACAGGCAGCAATCTGCTATGAACACGGATAAGGAGGTCAACCTCATTGCCTTTAGAGTCTCTAAAAAAATAAACATCCGGTCGCGTGCCCTGATTGTAAAAAAATTTCAACACTTCAAGGATAATCAAATTTTCATAAAGACCGCCTCGCAAAGGATCTCTGGCAGCCTGCTCAGCCGTGCGAATGCCCAATAAAAATGCCGCCAGTCCTGTATCCATAAAATATATTTTGGAAGACTTAATGACTCTTTTGCGAATGTTGGCAAAATAAGGTGCTAATTCAAAGACAATAAAAGATGCCTTTAGTACACTGATCCAGTTTTTGATTACGGTAGAGGAAACGCCAACATCGTTGGCCAATGAGCTATAGTTCATTACCTGACCTATTCGCCCGGCCAACAAAACCAGAAATTGCTGAAACCTTGAAAGGTCTTTGATGTTAATCAATGCCCGCACATCACGCTCAACATAGGTCTGAACATATCCATTAAAAAATCGCTCCGGGTTAAGATTCTTGACCATAAGCCTGGGATAACAGCCTTTCACCAGCCAATCAAAAACATCCGGACCAGGATGAACCTGTTCAATCTCTTCTAAAGCCAGGGGCAATAAGTGAAGAATCGCTGTCCTGCCCGCCAGAGACTGACTTATTTTACTCTGCAAATCAGGCTGGTGACTGCCGGTCAAAATAAACATGCCTGGCTCATTAACATTATCAACAATACCCTGAATATAAGATAGTAGGATCGGCACACGCTGGATTTCATCCAGAATCGCACCCTGCTCCAGACGAGACAAAAAGGCGCGCGGGTCCATTTCCGCTGCCAACCTGATTTCCGGATCTTCCAGAGAAAAATACGATTTGTCGGGAAACACAGACCGGACAAGAGTTGTTTTTCCTGACTGCCGTGGCCCCAGGATAGTGACAACAGGATATTCCCTGACGCAATCAAGGAGTTCTTCTGTCAAAAGTCGTTTGATGAACATAAATAAAAGCAATACTTATTCTTGGTGCAAATTTCAAGTGCAACTTAAAATTTGCACCAAAGTTCCTCCGGTGCATCCCTGATATGCGCTACTTCAGAGTCAGTGGCCAAACCCCATTTTGACTACCAGATTAGAAATCCTGGTTTCTTGAAAGCATTTACAACAGCTTGAAAGAAATCAGGATTGAAAAAAAATTATGAAAAATTGTCCACTTAAGTAAAGATTCAGCCACAGACTCTTACGATGCTTGCGAGCGCGGTGAAAAACCAAGGTTTTCTAAAAGCTGAAGATCTTCTTCCAATGTTCTGCCTGTAGTGGTCAGATAGTTCCCGGTCATGATTCCACTTGCTCCTGCAAAAAAGACCAGGGGATGAAGCTCTTTTAGATTCTGCACCCGTCCACCACAAATAATTATTTCCTTGTCCGGCAAAACGTAACGCAGGATACTGATGATCTTTAAACACCTTAACGGGGTGAGATAACTCCTGTTTTCCAGGGGCGTGCCAGGAATCGGGACCAGGAAGTTTACGGGTACTGCATCTACATCAAGACTTTTGAGTGTCTCTGCAAGTTCAACTACCTGGACATCACTTTCTCCAAGGCCAAAAATCCCGCCCGAGCATACTGACAACCCTGCTTCTTTGGCCTGCTTTATAGTCTGAATGCGCTGAGCATACTCGTGGGTAGTACAAATACTCGGGAAAAAACTTTCTGCTGTTTCCAAATTGTGGTGGTACCTGGAAAGTCCTGCCTGTTTAAGCCTTGCCAGGTCATCCTTATGAATAATTCCGAATGAGGCGCAAAGATGGATATTTTTATCTTTTAACTCATTAAATACGTCACAAATACGGTCAATTTCTGTGGCAGATAAACCTTTACCCGAGGTAACAAGAGAGTATCTGTGCACTTCTGTTTCTGCCAAGGATTGACCCAAAGAGATTAATTCCTGGCTGTCTTTTAATGGGTAACTAGGAACATCGGTTTTAAAGTGGGCTGATTGGGCACAAAAATGACAATCTTCAGAACATCGCCCGGACTTGGCATTGCAGATGGTGCACAGATGAATCTCCCGGCCAAAAAAGTGTTCCCGGATAAGGTCTGCCCCGGCCATTAAAGCAGAGACCTGTTCGTCTTTAACCTGGGCAATACTCTCCAACTCCCCGACGGATAAGTCCTGGTGGATGGCTTTCTCTGCCAAATCTAAAAAAAATTTACGCATAGGCTTAGCTGTTTGAACTGGTTAGCTGGTTTACTGGTTGAATGGTTGACTATTCCATTCCACCATTCAAGCTTCAACTATAAACCATCAACTATCCCCTATCAAGCATCAACTATCCGCGACTACGTCTTTGATAATGTTAATATATCGAGACCGACCAGTTAAAGCTCGTTCTCACGAACTACTCTTTATTATATTCTCACACTCCCTTCACTTCTCACCCCTCAAGTCCGCTTTATTCTCCTAAGTACTTCTTATCCTCAACAATCCCTCCTGGGCTGACTTAAAAGGCAATCTTCCTTGACGCTGTCTTCGATTTCAAATAATCAACTGGGTTTTCATAAGCTTAAAAAGTACGTGAGCAAACACCGACCGTTTAACCGTTTAAAAGAAGTTAGGAACATAGGAAGTTAAGAAGTTTGGAGAATACCGAAAGGACCAGTTCATCCTTTCCCACCAATCTTCCCAGCTACCCAACTTCTTAACTTCCCATTTCAGCCACGTACTAGAAAATTAAAGAATAGAGGTAAGTTAAGTTGAACAAGGAGCATTCAAAAGAAGAAAGTCAAATCTTAAAGCACCGCAGGGAAAAGGCCAAATTTCTTCAAGATGCTGGGATCCCTCTTTACCCCAATACCTTCCGTAAAAACACCGATATTGCTGATATTTTAGACAAATATGGGTCATTTACTGTTGAGCAGTTGGAAGAGGTAGGAAACGACTTTTTGGTTGCCGGCAGGATTGTGGCCCTGCGATCTTTTGGCAAGGTAACTTTTTTTCATATCCAGGACCATACGGGCAAAATCCAGGTCTATGCCCAGCGCGATCTTATCGGCCCTGAGAATTATAAAATTTTCAAAAAATACGACATCGGGGACATTGTTGGAGTCAAGGGAGGCCTGTTCCGGACCAAGACCGGGGAGCTAACCATCAAGGCCGAGCACATTGAACTGGTGACCAAATCCATGCGCCCGTTGCCGGAAAAATACCATGGTCTTAAAGACGTTGAGACCAGGTACAGGCAGAGGTATGTGGACCTCATCGTCAATCCCCGGGCCAGAGAAATTTTTATCAAACGGACCCAAATCGTCCGCTTTATCCGCAATTTCCTGGACTCCAAGGGATTCATGGAAGTAGAGACCCCCATGATGCAGCCTATTCCGGGTGGGGCAACTGCCAGGCCTTTTGAAACCCATCACAACGCCCTGGATATGAAGCTTTATTTACGCATTGCCCCGGAACTTTACCTGAAAAGACTTTTAGTGGGTGGTTTTGAGCGAGTTTATGAAATCAACCGCAACTTCCGTAATGAAGGAATCTCCACCCAGCACAATCCAGAGTTCACCATGCTCGAATTCTATATGGCCTATGCTGATTTCCACATGCTCATGGAACTTACTGAAGAACTATTTTCCAAGCTGGCCACGGAAATCTGTGGAAGTCCCAAGATCACCTATCAGGGCCAAACCGTTGACTTGACACCTCCCTGGAATAAACTTTCTTTTTATGAATCCCTGGAAAAGATAGGTGGGCTTAAGCCAGAGGATTATCAGGATTACGACCGGGCCAAGGAATTGGTGCAAAAGCTAGGGGAAAATGCTCAGGTGGGCGAAAAGCTGGGCAAACTCCAGGCCAAACTTTTTGACATCCTGGTTGAACCGAAACTTGTCCAGCCCCATTTTATCTATCACTACCCAACAGATATTTCCCCGTTATCACGAAAAAATGAACAGGATCCAACCATAACTGACAGATTCGAACTATTTATCACCGGTCGGGAAATGGCCAATGCTTTTTCTGAGCTCAACGATCCCTTTGATCAACGGGCCCGTTTTGAAGAACAGGTCAAGGAAAAAGAAGCAGGTGATGACGAAGCTCACCGTATGGACGAAGATTATATCCGGGCCTTGGAGTATGGTATGCCCCCGGCAGGCGGCGAAGGCATTGGTATTGACCGCTTGGTCATGCTCCTTACTGACTCACCATCTATTAGGGAGGTCATTCTTTTCCCTCTACTAAGACCAGAGGTTACATCCGGTTAATGAACTTTGAACTCTTTGTCTCTCTTCGCTACCTTTTGGCCAGGCGCAAGCAAGCCTTTATCTCCATTATCTCCCTTATCTCCATTTTAGGGGTGGCCCTGGGGGTAGCCTCTTTAATTGTGGTTCTGGGAGTAATGAACGGGTTTAGCCAGAACCTGAGGGACAAGATCCTGGGAGTCAATGCCCATGTCATTGTTAGCAGCTTCCAGGGAGGCATCGCGAACTACAATAAGCTCAGCCGGAAGATAAGCTCTCTCTCTGAAGTTAAAGGCATAACACCTTTTATCTATACTGAAGTTATGCTCAGCACCCAGGGAGGGGTAAAAGGAGTGGTTTTGCGCGGCATTGATCCTGATGTAGCGGGGCAAGTGCTCAGTCTGGCCCAAGACATGCGTAAAGGAAAGCTTGAGGACTTGAATAATCAAGGTCCGTTTCCTGGGATAATCATTGGCCATGAACTGGCCAGCCGTCTAGGGCTAGTCATCGGCAGCAAGGTAAACCTCCTTTCACCTACAGGCAAAAAATCAGCCGCAGGCTTTTCCCCAAAAATAGAAATATTCGAAGTTCGGGGCATTTTTAAGACCGGCATGTACGAATACGATTCTTCGCTGGCCTATACCACCATCTCGGCCTGCCAGAAGATGTTAGGTTTTAAAAAAGACCTGGTCACCGGGCTGGAAATCCGCCTCCGGGACGTATACAAGGCAGAAGTCATTGGCCAGAAAATCCAAGAGCTACTCGGAGGTTATCCTTTTTATGTGCGCAATTGGATGGAGATGAACCAGAACCTGTTTTCAGCGCTCAAACTGGAAAAGACAGCCATGGGTGTCATCTTGATTATGATTGTTCTGGTCGGTTCATTTAGCATCATTACCACTCTGGTCATGTTAGTTATGGAAAAGACCAAAGACATTGCCATTATGATGTCCATGGGTGCAACTACAGCGATGATCCGGCGTATTTTTATGTTTCAGGGGCTGATTATCGGCCTTATCGGCACTAGCCTGGGGTATATCCTGGGTTTGTCTATCAGCTTGCTCCTAAAAAAATATCAATTTATCAAGCTGCCGGCAGATGTATATTATTTAGATCACCTGCCTGTTCTTCTGGAATGGCCGGATATGATTGTCATCGGCCTGGTGGCCATGCTTCTTTGTTTTCTGGCCACTATTTATCCTGCCAGACAGGCGGCACGCCTCAAACCATCTGAGGCCTTAAGATATGAGTGATACTTTGTACGCCCTAAAGGGCCTGGGTAAGGAGTATAAAACCCCTTCTGAGCAAGTAACGGTGCTCAAGAAAATTGACCTGGAGATCAGACAAGGAGACAGTGTGGCCATTTTAGGGACCTCCGGCTCTGGCAAAAGTACTTTGCTCCATATCCTGGGCACGCTTGATTCTCCATCCTGGGGGAAAATCACCTTTAGGGGTTATGACCTAACCCAGATTGATGCTAAAACCAAAGCTAATTTACGCAGAAAAGAAATTGGCTTTATTTTTCAGTTTCATCACCTTTTACCCGAATTCAATGCCTTAGAAAATGTAGCCATGCCAGCCATTATTTCAGGGATAAAAATGAACATGGCCAGGGAAATGGCTGCCAAAGCCCTTGAACAGGTAGGTTTAAAACACCGCGTAGACCATAATGTGACAACTTTATCCGGTGGAGAAAGACAACGCGTAGCCATAGCCAGGGCCATCCTGCTTAAACCCCGAGTCCTTCTGGCTGATGAACCAACAGGCAATCTGGATGAAAATACCGGTGAATCCATAAGTCAACTTCTGATTAAATTAAATCAAGAGCTGGGCATGACCCTGGTCGTTGTTACTCATAATAATAGTTTGGCCCAAAAAATGAACCAAAAACTAAAACTTCATCTGGGAGTATTGCATGAGATGTAGGGCACGAACCACAGGACCTGCCTTAGGCAGAAAAAGAGTGAAGTTAATCGGCTGGTTCTTTATACTTTTTCTCTGGCTAACAGCTTCTGCTTTTGCCCAGGACCTAACCAAAATCAGACTTATGGTCCTGCCTTTTGAAATAAATGCAGGCTCTGACCTGGACTATCTGCGTGAAGGACTGCCCAAGCTCCTGATTCAATCTCTTCGCGAACAGGGTTTTATCGTTCAGGATTTTCAAGAGACATTAAAGATAGTTGAAGACCAGCAGGTAGATTATCTGGACTTGGCCACCGTCAAAGACCTGGCCCTGCTGGGGAATGCCCAATATGCTGTTTATGGCAATTTCAACCAGGTTGGGGAAACCATCAGCATTGATGCCCGGCTGGTTGAAGCTTTTGGACTCAAAACCCCCAAGGCCCTTTTTGTGGTCAAAAAAGGGACCATCAATATCTTGCCGGCCATTGAAGAGTTAGCAGCAAAGATAAAATTAGAGCTGCTCAAGAAAGAGCGCATTACTGAAATTGAGGTCAAGGGGACTAAAATCCTGGATAAGGACGTGGTTTTACTTCGCTTAAAAATCCAGAAAGGTGATATCTTTGACCCAAAACAAATCAATACGGAACTAAAGAGACTGTTTGACCTGGGCTACTTTGAGGATGTGCAATTCAAAGTAGATGACCTGCCCGAAGGCAAAAAAATCACCATCATTGTGAAAGAAAAGCCTTTAATCCAGGCTATTAGCGTTATCGGGGCCGATGCCATTGACGAAGATGATATTTTAGAGGTCATGTCCACGAAAACCGGCTCAGTTTTAAACCCCAAGATCCTTGCCGAAGATTTAAACAAAATCCGGGAATTGTATCGTAAAAAAGGATATTACCAGGCCAAAGTAACCTATGAACTGGAACAGACCGACACCAGGCAGGCCCGTTTAAACATAAAAGTCAAGGAAGGGGAAAAATTATATATCAAAAAAATTCGCATTGAAGGGGCCAAACAACTAGACCCGGATGATCTCAAGGATCAATTGGCCCTGGCTGAACGAGGCTTGTTCTCCTGGCTGACGGGTAGCGGAGTGCTAAAAGAGGAACTTTTAGAACGTGATGCGGCCGCCCTGGAGGCTTACTATGGCAATCGCGGCTTTCTTGATGCCCGGGTGGGCCAGCCCGAAATAGAGTTTAAAGATGATGGCATCTACATAACCTTTAAGGTCATAGAGGGTCAGCGCTACAAAGTAGGAAAAGTCGATTTTAAAGGGGATATCCTCGTTAGTGAAGACAGACTAAGGAACATAATCAAACTGGACGACCTGGCCAGGGAGGATGAATATTTTGACCGCTCGGTCATGCGTCACGATTTACAGACCCTGGCAGACTATTATACTGATTTTGGCTATGCCTTTGCTGAAAGTGATGTTAAATTGGACAAAGACAAAAAAAACAATAAGATCAACGTAACTTATATCCTGAACAAAGGGCAAAAAATATTCATCCGCAGGGTAACCATTGAGGGTAACACAAAGACCAGGGACAATGTTATACGGAGAGAAATGCGACTAGCCGACGGAGACCAATTCAGTGGAAGCGCCTTACGACGATCCAATATCCGTCTCAATAAACTGGATTATTTTGAAACCGTAGAAATAGAGACTCTGCCCACGGACAGCCCGGATCAAATGGACTTAAAGGTAAAGGTCAAGGAGAAAGCAACCGGGATGCTCTCGTTGGGGGCCGGATACTCATCTCTGGACAAGTTCTTTGTTTCCGGTCAGGTCCAGGAACGTAATCTTTTTGGCAAAGGGTATGTCTTGGGGCTTAAAGGAACTTTTAGTGGCAGAAAGACAACCTATGATTTCAGCTTCTGGAATCCGCATCTCCATGACTCCAAGCTGGGGATAGGAGGAGACTTATACCTGATAGATGAAGAATTCTTTGATTATGACAAAAAATCAACGGGGGGCAAAATAAAATTCGCCTATCCATTAGGTGAGTACACAAGGCTTTATTGGAACTATCGTCTGGAACAGTACTCCATTACTAATGTCAGTGATAGTGCAGATGAGGACATTAAAGCTTTAAAGGGCGAAAACTGGGCCAGTGCTCTTTATGTAGCAGCCTCCAGGGATACAACCAACAGACGTCTTAATCCATCCAAGGGTAGCATCAACAGCCTGTCCATAGAGTATGCTGGCGGCCTGATCGGTGGAGATGATAACTTTATCAAGTATATCTTTGACAGCAGCGTTTACTATCCACTCTTCAAGGAAACAATATTTCACTGGCATGGTCGTGCCGGCTATGTGATGCCCAGTAGCGACGATGAAATTCCCTCTTTTGAACGTTTTTATATAGGCGGAATTAATAGTGTTCGCGGGTATCCCGGACGAGAAATTGCTCCTAAATACGACAATGGCGACTATAAAGGTGGAAACAAGGTCTTTTTCACCAACTTTGAATACCTTTTCCCATTAAATAAAGAAATAGGCCTTATGGGGCTTGTCTTTTTTGATGCTGGTAATGCCTGGGATGAAACCGAAGGCATTGACCTTGACTTGTACAAGAGTGTCGGTGCAGGTATTCGCTGGTACTCGCCTCTTGGTCCCCTGCGCCTAGAATATGGCTATGGTCTGGATGAACTTGACGGTGAAAAACACAGCAAACTCGAATTTAGTGTTGGTCAGTTCTTTTAGGGAGTGTAAAACGTGAGTTTGGAGTTGATTCAAAACTTTCCTGCTCTCAAAATTTTTTCAAACTTCAAACTCAAACCGAAAGGAGTTTAGCAATGATGAAAAAAATTACCCTGGCTTTAATCTCTATTCTTTGTTTTTCCAGTTTCGCCCTGGCTCAGACAAAATTGGCCATCATTGATATGAAAGAAGTCATTTCCAAATCAGAACCAGGGCAAAAGGCCATGAAAGAACTAAAGAAAAAATTTGACAAAATGAAACAAGGCCTGGACCAAAAGAAACAGGAACTACAAGCTCTGCGTGAAGAGCTCCAAAAGCAAAGTCTGGTTCTCAGCCAGGAAGCAAAACAGGACAAGGAATTGGAGTTCAAGCGCAAAGTCAGAGACTTTCAAGACATGTTTCAAAATTATCGACGCAAAATCCGTATGGAAGAAAAGAAACTGAGCGATCCGATCATTGAACAACTCGTTCAAGTAATCAAAGAGTATGGTAAAAAACATAAATATACAGCCATCTTTGACACCAAATCCAGCGGACTACTCTACGCTGACGATGCCATAGACATTACTAAGGAGATTATTGTTGAACTGAATCGTGCCTGGAGGGCAAAACAAAACTCAAAAACCGGAAAGAAAAAATAATGCTTCTTTCAGAACTAGCACAAAAACTGGGACTTAAACTCGTTGGCAATGACCTGGAAATAACCGGAGTCAACACCTTGGATAAGGCCAGAGAAAACGAAATCTCTTTTTTGGCCAATCCAAAATATATACCATTATTAAAAACAACAAAAGCCGGCGCGGTCATTGTCGATGAAAAGCACGCCAGCAAGCTCAGGCGAGCTTTGATCAGTACCAACCCTTATCTGGACTTTGTGCGCACAGTACAGTTATTTGCAAAGCCTCAAGGCTCATTTACTGGCCAAAGTCCTCTGGCTTTTATCCATGAAGCTGCCGAAGTCCATCCTTCAGCGACCATCTATCCACATGTCTATATCGGACCGGGAGTAAAGATTGGAGAAAACACTCAAATCTTTCCTTCGTGCTATATTGGCGAAGACAGTGTTATTGGCGATAATTGTATTATCTACCCAAATGTAAGCATAATGGCCAGGACCATAATCGGGAACAAGGTCATTATACATGCCGGTGTAGTTATAGGTAGTGATGGCTTTGGCTTTGCCCAAGGCGAGTTGGGCCTGGAAAAATTCCCTCAGGTTGGACAGGTGATCATTGAAGACAATGTTGAAATCGGAGCCAATACAACCATAGATCGAGCGGCCTTGGGTGAAACAAGAATAGGCCAGGGCACAAAAATAGATAACCTGGTGCAGATAGGACACAATGTTAAAATAGGCGAAAATTCTATTCTTGTTGCGCAGGTAGGTATCGCCGGCAGCACAACTTTAGGCAAAAACGTAATTCTGGCCGGACAGGTTGGAGTAGCAGGGCATCTGGAAATAGGCGACAATTGCCGGGTAGCCGCCCAAGCAGGTGTTGGCAAAACCCTGCCACCGAATACGGACGTAGGGGGCAGTCCGGCTATGGAGCACAGCGCTTACTTGCGTAGTTCTGTCCTTATGCCCAAACTACCTGAACTTTTTAAAAAAATTAGACAACTTGAAAAAGAAATTCTGTGCCTAAAAGAAGAAAATAATAAAAAGTGATGTTCATGGAAGTTACGTATCATAAATATAAAGGAGATAAGATATGAAAGGCCCAAGTCACGGTGAAATTGTAACCAAAGATATCCTGAACCTCCTCCCGCATAGATATCCGTTTTTGCTGGTAGACAGGGTACTGGAATTTGAGCCTTTTAAATATTTGAAAGCCATTAAAAGTGTTACCATAAACGAACCTTTCTTTCAGGGTCACTTTCCAGCATTTCCGGTCATGCCTGGTGTTTTGATTTTGGAATCACTGGCCCAGGCCGGTGGAATTTTAGTGGTCAAAAGCATCCCTGAAAAGATGGAGGGCAAAATCTTTTTATTTACAGGCATAGAAAAAGTCCGTTTTCGTCGCTCTGTGTTTCCTGGAGACCAAATGGTTCTGGAAGTAGGTTATGAAAGGCATAAACTAAATCTGTGGAAAATGAATGCCAAGGCTCTGGTCGATGACAAAGTTGTTGCCCAGGGCATTCTGACTGCAGCTATTGCCGACCGGGGGGAACAGTAGTGGCAACCAATATCCATCCTACAGCAATCATACACCCCGGTTGTGAGTTGGGCCAGGATGTCCAGATCGGACCTTACGTTATTATTGAAAACAAAACCATTATAGGCGACCGAACCAGGATCGACGCCTTTGCCCAAGTCAAATCTTATACTCATATGGGCACTGATAACCATATATACTCCTATGCCTGTATAGGAGAGGTCCCCCAGGATTTAAAATTTAAAGGTGAGGAAACCTGGCTTAAAATAGGCAACAACAATAAAATCCGGGAATACAGCACGTTAAACAGAGGGACCGGAGAAGGTGGAGGAGTAACCACAATAGGCTCAAACTGTTTTTTTATGGCCTATACCCATGTGGCTCATGACTGTCACCTTGAGGACGGGGTCATCCTGGCAAATTGTGCAACTTTAGCCGGTCATGTCCATGTAGGACAAAAATCAGTAATCGGTGGTCTCTCAGCCGTGCATCAATTTGTCCATATTGGGGAATATGCATTTATTGGGGGTAAAACA
Organism: Desulfovulcanus sp.; assembly: GCF_982781345.1. Lineage (NCBI taxonomy): Bacteria > Pseudomonadati > Thermodesulfobacteriota > Desulfovibrionia > Desulfovibrionales > Desulfonauticaceae > Desulfovulcanus > Desulfovulcanus sp. The sequence goes on along the minus strand of NZ_CEYAEZ010000017.1, from coordinate 5,218 downwards.
GGAGTTGCCCAGGACGTGCCCCCGTTTATGCTTGTAGCTGGCGAACGGGCCAAGGTTTATGGCCCCAATACAATTGGCCTACGCAGGGCAGGATTTTCCAAAGAGCAAATATCAGCACTAAAAAAAGCCTACCATACCCTCTGGCGCTCTGGTTTAACCCAGGAACAAGCCCTGGAAAAAATCCAGGCAGAGTTTGGCCAGTTGGACGTAATTCAAAAGTTTGTCCAGTTTGTCAAAAACAGCCAGAGAGGCGTGGTCTCTCCCAATCCTTAAAAAATGTCTGAAAACAAAGTCTTAGGCCTAATTGCCGGCGGGGGCCAGTTTCCTTTTCTGGTAGCTGAAAATGCCCAAAAAGAGGGGTTCAGAGTCGTTGCTGTTGGCTTTGTCCATGACACAGACCCGGGCCTGGAAAACAAGGTCAACTCCTTTTTATGGCTGAAGCTTGGTCAGCTAAACAAGCTGATTAATTTTTTTAAAAAAAACAATGTCCAAGAAGTAGCCTTTGCCGGCCCCATCAATAAGCCTCGTGCTCTTGATATCAGGCCAGACCTTAGAGCAGCCAAACTCTTGTTTAAGCTTAAAAGCAAAAACGACGACGCCATTTTAAGGGCAGTGGCAGCTGAACTTGAGCAGGAAGGCTTGGTAGTTGTTGCGGCCAATAACTTTGTTCCCGAGCTCATCTCTCCAAGAGGTCAAATAAGCAAGAGAAAACCAAGTCCTGGAGAAATACAGGATATCATCTTTGCCTGGCCCCTGGTTAAAAAGCTTGGCGAGCTAGATATCGGTCAATGCATAGTTGTGCGGGAACAAATGGTTGTGGCAGTGGAAGGCATAGAGGGAACCAATGCCACTATTTTACGGGCCGGAGAGTTAGCGGGCAAAGGTTGCACGGTGGTCAAGGCATTCAAGCCAGGACAAGACAATCGAATTGACCTTCCTGCACTTGGTCCAAAAACCATTGAGGCCATGGTTAAAGCCCAGGCAACCTGCCTGGCCTATGAAGCAGGCAAAAGCCTTTTTTTTGAGCTGGCTCAAGCTATCTCACTGGCCGACAAGCATAAAATAGCCATTATAGGCGTTGACGAACAGTTATTACAAGGGCTTAAGGACTGATTTTTTTAAAATAGCTCTCTCAAAACTCAAACCCCGAAAATCAACCCTCCTTTTTACTCAACCCCAGTATTTCCACGATTCTATTGCCAGCTTCTAAAGTAAATTCCCTACCTTGTAAGCTCTTCTTTTCTTCTTCGCCAAGGACTTGTCTAGGAGTATTAATAAATTCCTTTTTAGGTTTGATTTCATAGTCAGGAGGAAATGAATCCTCAAAATACATTTGCTGGAAGCCTATAAATTTCAGACTATGCGCCGTTGCATCTAAAATAGCCAGCTCATCCTTATCCAAGAGACCGGCCTCTTTAGCCCTGATAAGTCCAGCCAGGCACTCACCTCCCTGGGTACAAGCAATGTGCCCGTACCTGTTGGCTAAAAGCATACCTTCGATGATCTCCTGCTCTTCAACCTGGACCACGTTAAAGATACCTGGCCCGCCAACCCGCTCATACTCTTCTACCAAAGCCTTTACCCTGGGGAAAGAGACAGGATTGCCAATCATTGCGGCCTGGGCCACACTTGGACTTACTTTAACCGGAGCAAACCGGCGCTTTCCAGGTTCCTGGACATAATATTTAAAAACCGGATCGGCATGACTGGATTGGACACCAATGATCCGGGGCAACTCATCTATAATGTTTAATTTCTTCAATTTTAAAAATCCGCTCATGATAGCGGTTATATTTCCGGCATTGCCAACGGGCACAAAAACAGCCTTGCCCTGCATATCCCAGTCATACCACTGGGCTACTTCATAAGCATAACTTTCCTGACCAAGGATGCGCCAGGCATTTTTAGAATTTAAAAGTGCCACTCGAAAATTATCAGCAAGATATTCCACCACCTTCATACAATCATCGAATACTCCCGGAATCTCCAGCACAACAGCGCCACTACCAAGAGGCTGAGCTAACTGCTGGATAGTAACCTTGCCCTGGGGTAAAAGAACCACGGATTTAATCGGATCCCCGACATAGGCAGCATAAAGGGCTGCTGATGCTGATGTATCACCAGTGGAAGCACAAATAGTCAGTACCTGGTCCCAATTTCTCTTGCGCACCAAAAATTTTAAATAACTAAAAGCACAAGCCATGCCTCTATCTTTAAACGATGCACTAGGATTTTGACCATCGTTTTTATAAGCTAATGGCTGGCCAATTTCCTTTGTTAGAGTCGGGCTTGAGGTAATAATTGGTGTGTTGCCCTCTCCCAGGTAAACAATATCTTCTTCTTCCACTACCGGGGCTATAAGCTCATAAAAACGAAAAATGCCTCTTAAGGCGTTCTTTTTTGTTCCGGTTCGCTGATCAAAAATTTCCTGCCACTTCTTTCCTGATATTTCTTTTAAGTTTTCAAATTTTTTATCGTTTAATAAAAAAACTCCCTTACAGTTCGGACAGGTGTAATACAGTTCGTCTGCCGGGAACTTTTTCCCACATCCCAGACAAGAGTATTCCAATTCACCCCGATATTCTGGAAATTCATTATGCATTATAAACTCCCTTTGATTTAAAGGAAGATTAGAAGTCAGGAAGTTAAGTTGTCTGGAGAATGAGGATGAACTTATCTACTCGCTCTCTTCCAAACCTCCTGTCTTCTTATCTTCCCAACTTCTTCTTCCTTCTTCTTCCAGACGAATTCATGTTTTAAAAAATAAATCTCCTAATACTCCTGCAAATAAAACCATGGACACAAGTCCATTTAAAGTAAAAAAAGATATGTTAATCCGACTAAGGTCATCCGGAGAAATTATAAAATGCTCCACAACTAAAATCAGGGATACAAAACCCCAGGCAACAAAATAAATCCACTGGGCACCGTAGGCGAGACCTGCCAAAGCAAAAAAAATTACAGTGTTTACATGACTGAAAGCAGAATATCCAAAAGCAGCCTCTAGGCCAAATCTGGCCGGTATTGATTTCAGGTTCCGGCTCTTGTCAAAGTCCACATCCTGGGTTGCATAGAGGATATCAAATCCCGCCACCCAAAAAAGAACACCAAGGGCAACCAGCAGAGGGGCCATATTAAATTCCGGCCTGTAGGCAATCCATCCTGCAATGGGAGCAAGGCCCAGTACAGAGCCCAGAATATAATGGCATAACCAAGTAAATCTCTTGCTATAGCTATAAAATGCCGACCATGCCAGGGCTATCGGAGATAAATACAAGCAAAGTCTGTTCAACAATGCACATGACCCAACAAAGATTAAGGTACAAAAGAGAATAAAGACAAGGGTTGCCTTTATACTGATTTCCCCGGTGACAAGAGGTCTTGTCTTGGTCCGTTCATTTTGGGCATCAAATTTAAGATCTGCCAAACGATTAAAGGCCATGGCAAAAGATCGCACAGCGACCATGGCCAGGGTGAGGGCCAAAAACTTCGCAAGACCAGGCCATCCGCCAGCTGCCCAAAAGAGCCCAATATAGGCAAAAGGTAGTGCAAATACAGAATGCTCGATTTTGACCATCCTGGCCAGGATGACTGTCTTCTTGAATATATCTTTGAACATTTTTAACTTTCCCTCACCCGTCCGCTTCGACTTGCTAGTGACACAAGAAACTTTCCCCCGCCCAGAGTTCCTGACAAGGAACACCTACAGCCTTAACCGGCCATTTCAACAAATACCCTCACAGCTTATAGAGCCTGTGGCCAGACACTATCCTAACCTCTGATTAAAAGTCTTGGTTTCTTTCATGCTGGTACCAAGACAGAAATAACACCATGGCATTTAAGTTGATAAAAAGGTTTGAGCACAGGCTCTATAGCATTTAAGCAACTTTGCTACTTAAGCAACCACCACTTTCAAGAACCTCTTCTTGCCCACTTTAAGCACATGTTCACCAGGGGCAAAGACATGTTCCGGGTCCTTTATTTTTTCTCCGCCGAAAATGGAAATAGCATTTTGTTTACAAAGTCTTTTGGCCTCACTCTTGGAGGCACAAAGTTTACTCTCAAACAAAATTTCCACCAACTTCTTCTTATCCTTCCCGCTAACATTAAAAACAGGCATGTCCTCGGGCAGACCACCCTTGGCAAAAACCTTGTTAAATGCCTCAAGCTCTTTTAATGCCGTCTCCCGGCCATGAAATCTGGCCGTTATTTCCAGGGCAAGTTCCTCTTTGCATTTTTTTGGATGAATCTTCCCTTCTTGAACACCTTTTTTCAACCTCTCTATCTCAGACATGGGCTTGTCAGACAAAAGTTCATAATACCGCCACATGAGATCATCTGAGATGGACATAAGCTTGCCAAACATATCCTTGGCAGGTTCTTCAATGCCAATATAATTGCCCAAGGATTTACTCATCTTCTGGACCCCATCCAGACCCTCTAAAATGGGCATGGTCATAATGACCTGAGGTTCCTGTCCATATTCTCTCTGTAGGGTCCTACCCATAAGCAAATTAAATTTTTGGTCCGTGCCGCCAAGCTCTACATCTGCTTTCAAGGCCACTGAGTCATAACCTTGAACCAGAGGATAGAGAAATTCATGGATGGATATGGGTCTATTTTCTTTAAACCGCTTTTCAAAATCGTCTCTCTCCATCATTCTGGCTACAGTGTATTTTGAGCATAATTCTACAAAGTCTGCAGCAGTAAACTTATCCATCCATGTTGAATTAAAAACAATTTCTGTCTTATCAGGATCTAAAATTTTGAAAATCTGGCGTTTGTAAGTCTCAGCATTGGCCAGAACTTCCTCACGGCTCAACTTTTTCCTGGTTTCGGATTTTCCTGTTGGGTCGCCTATCATTCCAGTAAAATCGCCAATTAAAAAGATAACCTGATGCCCCAGGTCCTGGAAGTGCTTCAGCTTTTGAATAAGCACTGTATGTCCTAGATGCAAATCAGGAGCAGTGGGGTCAAAACCGGCCTTGACCCTTAGGACTTTCTTTTTTTTCAGCTTTTCCACAAGCTCCTTTTCATCGATTATTTCGACACTTCCACGACGGATAATCTCTAAACTTTTTTCAATATCCACAGACATCTTTAACTAACACCCCTTATAATTTAACTCAACTTTCTGACATGATTAACATCCTCAAATTACTGCACAATTGAAGAGTGCATTTTCTGAAATGCATTACAAACGGGTTGGGTAACACAT